>NZ_KV808793.1:126445-402578 GCF_001812375.1 Streptococcus sp. HMSC077F03 | reverse complement strand
CAAACCACCCGTTAGACGGGTGGTTATGATTTAGTTGCTTAAGACTATCTTTTTCCAAGTAACTCTTACCATTTTCAACAACCATAGTGATGGTGACGTCGGTATATTTACCGTCAGATAAAGTGCTAAAAATGAATCTATAGATACCATCTGATAGAGTTCCGACTGGAAGTGATGTTAATTTATCTTTTAAGTAGTCTACACGATTATCATTTTTATGATTTTGTCTATCCTCGATTATACTGAAATTTAAGTACTTGATAGAAATGATTAGAGATTTATTGTTGATATGTTTGTTAATATCGATATTGTAAAATCCTGCAATATCTGTATCTCCATTTTCTCTATTTTTAACAGCCTCTTTAATAAGAATACTATAAAATTTTCTTTTGTCAGCTGGTGTAATCTCGACAGAATTATTCTCTAGTAATTTGAAACCAACTGCCTCATTAAGTTTAGTCACTATATCATCTTTTAGTTTTAGATCTCTTATTCTTTCTTCGTAGACCTTTAAGACAAATTCAAATTGTTCAAGTGTAACTTTATCAAATAACTCCCTTTCCGCATCGTTTTCCAGATAGGAACGAATTTCTTCCTTGGCCTTTTCATCTAATGTTGTCACGTGTGTTCCATTATGAACATCAGAAACATAAATATAATCGATAAAATTTTCTCCGTTCGATAAAGTCTCATTATAGAATAAAGTAGTAAGAGTTCCGTTATAAGGCTCATTTAAATGTTCTTTCTCATATACTTCGACTTTTCCTTTTAGGCCAAAGTCTTTAAAGTCTTGTACATATTGAACAGTCGAGCCCCATAACGAAACTTTGCTATTGTTGACTAACAATAAATTACATAACAAAAAGACTATAGTTCCAAAAACAAAACTTGATTTGTTAGAAGACTTGTTATCTTGATTGAGCTTCGTTTTTTGAAAGTTTCCAATAAAGAAGATAATAGAGTATAGGAGACTAACGGTAAACAACATTAGGAAATTATAAATATAATTGATTGACCACAAACTTAGATATACTATATTTGATAATTGTAAGCAGACTCCTAAAGTCGCTAAAATCACTTGTATATTACTAGTCTTTTGGACTAGCTGATTATCTTTAAAGCTTGATTTTAATTTCAGAGGATCTCTGAAGGCAAAAAAATTACCTAAAAGGATTAAAGCTATTGCTAAAAAGAATACAGGCGGTAGAATGAAAAAAGCATAACCTGATGAATAGAAGGGAGCAAAAAAAACTAGATTATAGAGTAAATATCCTAATAAGACCAAGCAAAGTCGTATCAAGCTTATTTTATATGGTTTCATAGGAGAGCCTCCTTTTGTTACTGTTAACTGTATTATATCATAAGTGGAGAAGAAAATAGAGCGCTTATATGGAAAGATCAATTAAAAAGATAGACCCTATGACCTATCCTTTTTAATAGTTTAGATATTGTTCCATTTCGGATTTTTGGATTTCTTTTCCGTAGTGACAAATCGGGCAAGAAACGAAATAAGTTTTGCCGTAAGGAAAAAGTGGAATCCAGTAGAGTGTGAACTTGCGTCCAGTTTCCACAATTTCCCAAGTGTCTGTATTGTTGCAGTGTCCGCACTCAATAGAATTTTGTGTATGTCCTAATTCTTTTACATAACCTTTAGAACCCCAAAATAGAATCATATCCTTATCTCCTCCTATTTAAATTGTTTATTTTTTGCTGAAGTCGTAGTCTTTCACCACTTCGATACTATCAATGGTGATAGCAGACGTTGGTTTGTCTTTCTCATCTTTTTCAGCTTTGGCAATCTTGTCAACAACATCCATGCCATCGATGACTTGACCAAAGACAGGGTGTTTGCCGTCTAGACTTGGATTTCCACCTTCTTTATAGGCTTCGATGATTTTCTTAGGATATTTGCTGGTAGGGAGTTTAGCAGAAATATCTGTTGAGTTTTGATTGATGAAGAATTGGCTACCGTTGGTGTTTGGTTGACCAGTGTTAGCCATAGCAAGGGCTCCTCGGATATTGTATAGGTAAGGAGAGATTTCATTTTTGAAACCAGTTCCCTTGTCCTTTGTTTTGTCCTTATCATGCCAGATAGATTGGCCCCCTGTACCATCTCCCTTAGGATCTCCAGTTTGGACCATAAAGCCATCAATGACACGGTGGAAGGTGATGCCGTTATAGTAGCCTTCTTTGGCATGAGTGAGGAAGTTTTCAACTGCTAGAGGTGCTAGTTTTGGAAAGAGTTTGATGCGGATATCGCCTTGATTTGTGTGTAAAATGACCTCGGCTTCATCTTCAGCAACTTCTTTAGAAAGTTGAGGGAAGTTGGCATTTTCATTGGTCAAAGCGTCATTCAAATCTTTGGCAGCCTGAGCAGCTGCTTTAGAACTTTCTTCAGCTGAGATGCTAGAGTCGACATAGTCATCACCACGGAGACCACGTTGGATACTAGTACATCCAGCAAGAGCAACAGTTGATAGTAAAAGAAGGGTTGCTAGTTTTTTCATTGTTTTCCTCTCAAAAATTCATTTCTACCATTGTACCCTAAAAGAGAGGTGATTTCAAATGTTAATGATTTTACTAAAAATTTCTAGTAGTAAAAAATTAAAACTCTGTCAAGTTTTTTTCTTGACACCTGTCAGAAATCTGCTATAATAGAACATGTGCTAAATAGCTCAGCTATTTCACCGAAATAAAAAATAAGAAAAGAGACATTAAAAAATGGCAGTTAAAATCCGTTTGACTCGTATGGGTTCTAAGAAAAAACCTTTCTACCGTATCAACGTAGCAGACTCACGTTCACCACGTGACGGACGTTTCATCGAAACAGTTGGGACTTACAACCCACTTGTTGCTGAAAACCAAGTAACTTTGAAAGAAGACCGCGTTCTTGCATGGTTGGCTGATGGAGCTCAACCTTCAGATACAGTTCGCAACATCCTTTCAAAAGAAGGCGTATTGAAAAAATTCCACGATTCTAAATTCTCAAAATAAGTTTAAAGTAGGTTGACAGATGGATACGATTGAAAATCTCATTATTGCGATTGTGAAACCTTTGATTTCACAACCTGATGCCTTAACTATCAAGATTGAAGACACACCAGAGTTTTTGGAGTATCACTTGGATCTTGACCAAAGCGATGTCGGTCGTGTTATCGGTCGTAAGGGTCGCACTATCTCAGCGATAAGAACGATTGTCTACTCTGTCCCAACTGAAGACAAAAAAGTAAGAATCGTTATCGATGAAAAATAAAGAAAGCGGGACTGATGTCTCGCTTTTTTTTGAGGAGGAGAAGATGATGGATTTAACGTTTAGACAATTACAAGCTTACTTACTCGAACATTACCAGCAATCTCGAACGGAGGAAGGACTCTTTATCAAACTAGTGGAGGAAGTCGGAGAAGTAGCTGAGGTCTTGAATGGGCGCTCTGGTCGAAAAGAGGGCGTCCAGGACTCAAATGACGAACTAGCCAAAGAACTAGCTGATATTATTCACTACACGGTCGCTATTGCGGCTATCAACGATATTGACCTAACCAAAATCATTTTTGACAAAGATAAAAAAGCAGCCATTAAGTATCAGCACAAACAAGATTTGGAAGGATTTTTGGATAACTTCCAAGAGAACTAGGAGTAATCTCTTTTCACTAATATGAAAGGTTTCTCCTAGCTTACGCTAGCTAGTAAGAAAGAATAGAGAAAGCAATGAAACCTGAGGATTATGCATGGAATGAGTTTGAACGAACTGCCTATAAGACTAAAATGAATCACCTACCCAGTCCTTACAAAGTTGCCATTTGGGATGACTCTGAGAAAAGATTGGAGCTAGAACAAATACTGGATAGACTTCCTCAGAAAGAACTAGCTCGATGGGCATTAGAGAACTCGCAAGATTTCTTATCTTTAATTGATATCGGTGATGAAGGTGAGAAAAATAAAATAATTCGGCAAACTTATGAGGCTTTTGATGCACGATTGAGAAATGAGTTCTCACCTCATGAGTTGAGAAAAGCAGGTTTCGCAGCAAATCTCCTCTCCAAAAATGCCCAAAATCAAATCGCTAAGTACGCTGCCAGAGTCTTTGTACAAGCTATTTCAACAGCCCATATGAGAGGACACGCCATCGTTTCCGCGGATTATGCTATCAAAGTAAGGAATCTCCAAGAGGCAGACAAGCTAGAACTTGTAAGAAAAGAACGAGAAAAGCAGATCAGACTGGCTGAATCCTTTTTAGCTAATGTAATAGATAAACGGTGAAAGAAGGAATAAAATACCAATCCTAGAAATAGCATCTAGGATTTTACTATGCTAAAATGGATAGACAGTTTTAAGGAATTCTAGTCAATTAATCTTGAGAATAGCTATTTTTAAAGGGAGTAACATTCTATGAACGAGAAAACAAAAGCTTACCTAGCAGCCTTATCCTTTTCAGCCATCATTGGTTTTTCTTTTTTATTTACTAAGATAGCTTTGGGCTATGCCAGTCCTCTTACAAACTTGGCACATCGCTATACAATCGCAGCTTTTGTATTGGTCGTCCTTCATCAAACCAAACTTATCAAAGTGAGTTTAAGTAGAAAAGATATTCTTTCTATTCTTCCTATGAGTCTTTTCTATCCACTTCTCTTTTTTATTTTTCAATCTTTTGCCTTACAGTATATATCGTCTTCTGAAGCGGGAATTTTACAAGCTCTTGTCCCAATTTTTACACTCCTTTTAGCATCGGTCTTTCTCAAGGAAAAGACAAGTTTGCTGCAAAAGTTCTTTTTAATTTTATCCGTAGCAGGAGTAGTTTTCATCTTCCTTAGCAAAGGAGCGAACTTTAGCACGGAAACTGCTAGCTTGGGCTTTCTCTTGATGTTGGGATCTGTTCTTGCCAATGCGATAAACAATATTCTCAGCAAGGCTAAAGGAGGTCGCTATCGGGCCATGGATATGACAGTTGTTGTGATATTTGTTGGCTTCGTCACCTTTAATACGTTGAGTATGACCTCTCACTATCTAGAGGGGAACATATTAGCTTACTTTGCGCCACTTGGACAGGTACCCTATCTGCTTTCCATCCTCTATTTGGGAATTTTAGCCTCTATAGTTACTGGTAGTCTCTCTATCTATGCTATTGTTCGCCTCGGGGCATCAACCGTCAGTGTCTTTGGCAATCTTGGAACAGTTTTGACCATTCTAGCTGGGGCTCTTATCCTCCACGAACCAATTTATAGTTACCATGTGATAGGAGCTGCTCTGATTATTGCTGGAATTTTAGGCATGAATCTGATGAGAAAAAAGTAAAGATTGCTTAGCAGTCTTTTTCTTTACCTAAATGATGCAGAAAATTCAAAATTTTTAATGAAATCAAGTTTAGAAAACCATGATTTTAATATAGCATGATAAAATAGATACAAAGAATGATATCAGGATAAAGAGGAGCGAATGTAGTAATGAAGCCAAATGATATTGCTGAAGCTATTGCTTTTTATAACAGAGAACCCAAGATGTTGGAACGTCACATTATACCAGTATTAGATTGTGATTTGGTTGTTTATCATCGTCCTGGGAATGCAAATAAAGGCCACATTATTTTCTATCATGGAGCTTGTGGCCGTAGTCAGATGTGGGCCCACCAGTATGATGCCTTTGAGGGATTTGACCTCTATTTTGTCAATGTTAGAGGGCAGGGTGAATCACCTATGAAAGTTGGTCTACCTGACTTGGAAGGTGCTGTTCAAGATGTAGATGCCATTTTGTCCTATTTCCAGTTGGATAAGGTGATATTGGTTGGTCATTCTTGGGGAGGAAATCCACTTCAAGAGTATACCTATCGCCATCCAGAAAGAGTCCTAGCCTTGGTCATGGTAGATAGTTGGGGACAGCATCGATACCTATCAGAGAAAGAAAGAGGTCGAATCAAATATAGTTCTCTTATGTACAAGACGATTCCTTGGAAGGTGATTGCTGATAAGAACTCAAAAATGTGTACTGATAACCCTATCACAAGAGAATTGGTCAAGACGGCCATTATAGAAACTGGGCAAGATGTTTTCTTGAATCTTGGAATCACAGGTTTCTTGGCAGTCCATGAGATAGAAGGATATAAAGGAAATCCTCCCATGCTATTAGTAAGAGGCGAAAATGATTTCCCCAAACACCTAAAAATAATCTATGATGGGATCATTGCTTTAAATCCCAATGCATGTCAAGTAACGATTTCAGATAGCAAACACCAACCGATGAATGACCACCCTAAAGAGTTTAATCAGATAGTTGGTGATTTTTTTGAAGAAGTAGTAGCCTTGTAAGATAGAACCTATCCAACTTGTGAAAATCCCTGGAACGTGATAAAATAAAGGATAGAAATAGATACAGGAGACAAGATGAACTACTTTAATGTTGGAAAAATCGTCAATACGCAGGGTCTACAGGGGGAGATGCGAGTCTTGTCTGTTACGGATTTTGCCGAAGAACGATTTAAAAAGGGAGCAGAGCTGGCTTTATTTGATGAAAAAGATCAGTTTGTCCAAACAGTGACCATCGCCAGCCGCCGTAAGCATAAGAACTTTGACATTATCAAATTCAAAGACATGTACCATATCAATGCGATTGAAAAGTACAAGGGCTATAGTCTCAAGGTCGCTGAGGAAGATTTGAACGATTTAGATGATGGTGAATTCTACTATCACGAGATTATCGGTTTGGATGTTTACGAGGGAGATAACTTGATAGGAACTATCAAGGAAATCCTACAACCAGGTGCCAACGATGTCTGGGTGGTCAAACGAAAAGGTAAGCGTGATTTGCTTTTACCTTACATTCCGCCAGTAGTTCTCAATGTTGATATTCCAAACAAACGGGTTGATGTGGACATCTTAGAAGGGTTAGATGATGAAGATTGATATTTTAACCCTCTTTCCAGAGATGTTTTCTCCGCTGGAACACTCGATTGTTGGGAAGGCTCGAGAAAAAGGGCTCTTGGATATCCAGTATCATAATTTCAGAGAATACGCTGAAAAGGCCCGTCATGTTGACGATGAGCCCTACGGAGGCGGTCAGGGGATGTTGCTCCGAGCCCAACCCATTTTCGATGCTTTTGATGCTATTGAAAAGAAAAATCCCCGTGTCATACTTCTTGATCCTGCTGGGAAACAGTTCAATCAGGCTTACGCTGAAGATTTGGCCCAGGAAGAGGAGCTTATCTTTATCTGTGGTCACTATGAAGGGTATGACGAGCGGATCAAGACCTTGGTAACCGATGAAATTTCTCTAGGAGACTATGTCTTGACTGGTGGTGAATTGGCAGCCATGACCATGATTGATGCGACCGTGCGCTTGATACCAGAAGTGATTGGTAAGGAGTCCAGTCACCAGGATGATAGCTTTTCTTCAGGTCTTCTCGAATATCCTCAGTATACACGCCCTTATGACTATCGTGGCATGGTGGTTCCAGATGTGCTCATGAGTGGGCACCATGAAAAGATTCGCCAGTGGCGTCTCTATGAGAGTCTAAAGAAAACCTACGAGCGCAGACCTGACCTGCTAGAAAACTATCAACTGACAGCCGAAGAAGAAAAGATGCTGGCTGAAATCAAAGAAAACAAAGAATAAAGGAGAACCTTATGCAAGTAATCAAACGTAATGGAGAAATTGCTGAATTTGATCCAGATAAAATTTACCAAGCTGTCCTAAAAGCAGCTCAAACAGTTTATGTTTTGACCGATGACCTGCGTCAAAACCTAGCGCAAGTTACTAAAAAAGTCGTTTTGGACTTGGAAGAAGCAAAAGTAGAACGTGCCACTATCAGCATGATCCAATCAATGGTTGAACACCGCTTACTTGGAGCTGGTTACATCACAATTGCAGAACACTATATCTCTTATCGTTTGCAACGCGATTTGGAGAGAAGTGGTTATGGCGACCATATCGCCGTTCATCTTCATTTTGAACAAATCCGTTAAGAAAAAGAGTGGGATGCAAAGAACATCTCACTCTTTCTTAAATAGACTTTTCTGAGCTTTTTGTACAGTTGAGGGAACAAAACGAAGTCGTTTAATATCACTGATACGAATGATTCGGGTCACGTTTTTTGAAAAATTTTTGATGATAATTTGTTGGCGATTAGCATCGTGTTTGACAATATCACCCGTAAAACTTGTCTCAGCAAGTATCACATGAACAGCCGTCTTTTTCTGGATGGCTTGTTCAATCATAGCAGAGAGGGAGTTATCCTCAATTTGAGGATGATCATCATTCCCATTGAGAAAACCATGTAGTTTATCTAGAACTAGTTTGAATGTCTGTCTCATAGAATCCTCCCTTCTTATATATCCACATTATATAAAATTTTCTTAAAAACCACAAGATTTTTACGAATAGACTATAGAAAGCATATCACATAAAGGAGTTAAAATGGCAGAATTTACATTTGAAATTGAAGAACACTTGCTCACCTTGTCTGAAAATGACAAAGGATGGACAAAAGAACTAAATCGCGTTAGCTTTAATGGATCACCAGCAAAGTTTGATATTCGTTCTTGGAGTCCAGACCATACTAAAATGGGCAAGGGAATTACTCTTACAAATGAAGAATTTCAGGTAATGGTTGATGCTTTTAAAGGTGGACAATAAAAAAATCTTGAGTAGAACTCAAGATTCTTTTTTTAGGACACGATATAGTCACAAAGAGAAGTCTTAGCCAATTGAATGAAAGTCTCTCTATACTCTTCAGGTGGAATTGGATTATCTTTACGAATCCAGACCTCAATGAAAGAGATTGCCATAGTCGTAATGATATAAGCGATGTCTTCTTTATTAAAATTATATTTCAGTTGGTAATTGACATTCTTGAGGACCCATTCAGAGTATGTTCCACGAAGAAATTCCTTCCAACATGGGTCGACTTGTGTGGTATACAAGGTGTTAATAACTTCCCTTTTTTCGTATATGAGAGGAAGTATATGGTCTGCTAAAAAGCTGATAGGATCTCCATCATTGCTAGGGCAGAACTTATTAAAGACGTTAAAAATGTGCTGATTGGTCTCTTCGTGAATGTATTCGATAATATCTTCAAAGTTGTTAAAATGCTTTTGATAAATCGCTTGTCGTGAAATACCAGCTTCAGCAGCAATTTCAGTCATTGTAAAGGAACTACGCTGAGGATTTTTCTTAGCTAGTGTGATGAGAGCTCTAATGATTAGCTCACGAGTATTCTTTGCCATAGAATTACCTTTCTTCTTATAATTATTTACAGTTATTTTTGAATGAAGAAAAATCAGAATGTTAAAGTTAATATAAACAATCAATGAACATTAAATTTTCTGAATCTTTTAGGTAGCTCTATTGTATCACAAATAATTTATAAAATATAGCTCTCTCAGTGAAAATGCGTTTTCTGAAAAGTATACAATTGCCAACCTTCCGAAATCAATGGAAGCATATTTGGTTTGAATCAATTAGAATACTTTTCTACTTTGCATATTTTGAATAGCTATAATTTGAAGAATAAAACGATTAATATTCATACTGGTATAAGAATAGTCAAGTATCTAAATAGTGTACAGTTGATTCTTAGAATGGAAATAGTCCAGAACAATGGTTCTGGACTATTCTTTTATCTTGAAAAATATGGAAGGCTTTTCAATCGTTTGAGTAGGGGACGACTAATGAAACTAATGGCAATAATCTTACCAAGATCAGGGAGGATAAAGGGAAGGACACCGACAGCTAGTGCCTGATCAAATGGCATACCAGCTAGGAAGTGGAGGCTGAGAATGCCTCCGACAAAGACGAGGGAGTCACCCAAGAGGTTGGCTAGGAAAATGCGAATGTAGCCACTATTTTGATGGATGAGATAAGATGTAAGTCCAGCATAGACAAGGTCGAACCAAAGATAACCTGCACTTGGGCCGATTAAAACGTGAAATCCTGCACCACCCCCTGCAAAGACAGGTAGACCAATAGCACCCAGCAAGAGATAGAGAGCTACAGATAGAACAGCTTCTCTGGGTCTAAAAACAGTAGCAATCAGACCGATTGCAAAGTTTTGCAAAGTGAAAGGTACAGGACCGATAGGGAGACTGATTTGTGCCAATACGGCGATGAGAGCAGCACCGATAGCAGGGATAGCATAGATATGAGCTTTTTTCAAAACTGTTAACCTCTTTTCAAAATTATAGTAACTATTATACTAATCTAGAAAGAAAAGTCAACCTATTTTTGAAATCAAGGTAACAATTTTGTAACAGCCGATTTTACAAGTAAAAAGAGACCTCAAGAGGTCTCTTGTGATAATTAGCGCATGATTACAAATTCTTCCGAGGTAGTTGGGTGGATAGCTACTGTAGCATCAAAGTCCGCCTTGGTTGCTCCCATCTTGATGGCCACAGCGAATCCTTGAATCATCTCATCCACTCCGTAACCAAGTCCGTGAAGTC
Organism: Streptococcus sp. HMSC077F03; assembly: GCF_001812375.1. Taxonomy (GTDB): domain Bacteria; phylum Bacillota; class Bacilli; order Lactobacillales; family Streptococcaceae; genus Streptococcus; species Streptococcus oralis_S. The sequence goes on along the minus strand of NZ_KV808793.1, from coordinate 392,153 downwards.
CAACAACTTTTTCGTCAGCACCGGCGGTGATGAGTTTGAAGCGAGATTCTTGACGATGGTTTGTAACGGCTGAGTACATAGATGCAAAGCTTGACTTGTAGATTTTGATGTTATCTTGGCCGTATTCTTTGATAGCTTGATCCTCAGTTAAACCAACGGTTCCGATTGCTGGGTGGGAGAAGACAACAGTAGGGATAGTCGTGTAGTCCATCTTAGCATTTGTTTTCCCGTTGAAGAGGCGTTCAGATAGGGTACGTCCTGCCTTGATGGCTACTGGGGTCAGTTCCTTCTCACCAGTAACGTCTCCGAGGGCATAGATACCATCTACAACTGTATTTTGATACTCATCCACTTGGATAAATCCACGTTCGTTGAGTGTAACGCCGGCCTTTTCTAACTCCAGTCCGTCTACAATTGGTCGGCGGCCGGTAGCCCAGATAACTTGGCTGGCAGTGTGACTAGAACCATCTTCGAAATGAATCGTAATGCCTTGCTCTGATTTTTCTAGTTTAGCTGGTACCTTGTGTGTGTGTAAAGGTAGACCTGTTTTTTCCATTTCATTGACCAGTCCTTCAACGATGTAGCTGTCAAAAGTGCGCAAGGGACGATCACGACGGACAAACAAATCCGTTTTTACTCCTAGTGCGTGGAGAACACCTGCTAATTCAACGGCGATATAGCCAGCTCCAAGAATCGCAACAGATTCAGGAAGTTGCTCCCAAGCAAAGACATCGTCTGAGCTACCACCAAGTTCAGCTCCAGGGATAGTTGGAATGCTTGGACGAGCGCCAGTCGCAATCACGATATGTTTGGCACGAATCAATTCACCATTAACGCTGACCGTATGAGCATCAATGAAATGAGCACGACCTTCAATCAAATCAACACCGTTGCGCTTGAAACTTCCATCATAAGATGAGCGAGCACGGTCGATGTAGGCTTCACGATTTTGACGAAGTTTTGCGAAATCAAATTGAACATCTGAACTTGTAAAACCATAGTCAGGGCCGTAGTGGTGGAAGCTTTCAGCGATTTGCGCTCCATACCACATGATTTTTTTAGGAACACAGCCGACATTGACACAAGTTCCACCTAATTTTTTCTCTTCGATAACGGCTGCTTTAGCGCCGTGTTCACCAGCTCGGTTCATAGTGGCGATGCCGCCGCTCCCTCCACCAATGGCGATGATATCATATTCTCTCATAGAAAACTCCTTATAGCTTTGATAGTTATATTCTATCGTTTTTATTTTTTGAATGCAAAAATCTGCTACGATAAAAAAAATATAAAAACGCTTGCTAAATTCAAAAAGATATTGTATTCTATATCTAGAACAATAATCCAATAAACGAATGCCGAACGAAATAATGATCCTGAATTGTCATTGTTTCCATCTGAACTGTCATTGTTTGGTCTCGGTATTTCTGATATAATGGTTTTTGTAAGGCAAAAGAATAAAGGAGCTTAAAAATGAAAAGAAATAAGAAGGCAAAAAAATGGCAATTATACACAGCGATTGGTATTGCCAGTGTTATTGTTATCGGTGCTGCGGGGATTTTGATTTTTAGACAACCTTCCCAGTCAGCAGTCAAGGAGGAAACATCTCATATCGTTACTGCTAAGGAAGGTTCTGTTGCTTCATCGGTTCTCTTGTCAGGTACGGTTACAGCAAAAAATGAACAATACGTTTATTTTGATGCTAGTAAGGGAGATTTAGATGAAATTCTCGTTTCAGTCGGGGACAAGGTCGAAGAAGGGCAAGCTTTGGTCAAATACAGCAGTGCAGATGCTCAAGCTGCCTATGATGCAGCCGATCGTGCAGTTGCAAAGGCAGACCGTCATATTGAGGAGTTAAACAAAGCTCGTGAAAATGCATCAGCTACACCAGCTTCTTCACAGGTTCCAACAGAAGCTGGACTCCCAGAACAAGCGCAAGCAGCGACTTCTTCCGTATCTTCTATTGATTCTCAAATCAGTGATGCCAAGGATAATCGTGCAGATGCTGTTGCCCAACTCAACAAGGCTCAGGCTCAGCTAGATGCTGCAACTGTCCTCAGTACACTAGAAGGGACTGTAGTTGAAGTTAATCGTAATGTTTCCAAATCGCCAACAGGTAATAGTCAAGTGGTAGTACATGTCGTAAGTAATGAAAACTTGCAGGTCAAAGGGGAGTTGTCTGAATACAACCTTGCTAATCTTTCTGTTGGGCAAGAAGTTACCTTTACTTCGAAGGTTTATCAAGATAAGAGCTGGACAGGTAAAATCAGCTATATTTCTGATTATCCTAAAAACAACGGGGAAGCAGCAAATGCAGCCCTTGGAGGAAATACTGGATCTAAGTACCCTTATACTGTTGATGTGACTAGCGATATCGGTGAGTTGAAACAAGGCTTCTCTGTCAGTGTGGAAGTCAAAAATAAGAGTAAGGCCATCCTTGTTCCTTTAACAAGTGTCGTTACCGAAAATGACAAAAACTATGTCTGGATCGTTGACGAGCAGAAAAAAGCGAAGAAGGTAGAAGTTACTTTGGGGAATGCGGACGCAGACAACCAAGAAATTACTTCAGGTTTGACAGACGGAGCCAAGGTCATCAGTAATCCAACATCTTCCTTGGAAGAAGGAAAAGAGGTGAAGGCTGATGAAGAAACTAATTAGTCTCAAAAATATCTGTAGAAGTTATCGAAATGGTGACCAAGAACTGCAGGTCCTTAAAAATATCAGTCTAGAAGTTCATGAAGGTGAGTTTGTTGCCATTATGGGACCATCTGGTTCTGGTAAGTCTACCTTGATGAATACCATCGGAATGTTGGATACACCAACCAGTGGAGAGTACTATCTTGAAGGTCAAGAAGTTGCAGGTCTTGGAGAGAAACAACTGGCCAAGGTCCGCAACCAGCAAATCGGCTTTGTCTTTCAGCAGTTCTTTCTCTTGTCCAAACTCAATGCGCTTCAAAATGTCGAATTGCCCTTGATTTACGCTGGTGTTTCGACTTCAAAACGACGGAAATTGGCTGAGGAATTTCTGGAAAAGGTTGAGCTAACGGAGCGCAGTCATCATTTGCCTTCCGAGTTATCAGGTGGTCAAAAGCAACGTGTAGCGATTGCGCGTGCCTTGGTAAACAATCCATCTATCATCCTAGCTGACGAACCGACAGGAGCCTTGGATACCAAGACAGGAAATCAAATCATGCAACTGTTGGTGGAGTTAAACAAGGAAGGGAAAACCATTATCATGGTCACGCATGAACCTGAGATTGCTGCCTATGCCAAACGCCAGATTGTCATTCGCGATGGTGTTATCTCATCAGACAGCGCCCCAGTAGAAAAGGAGGAAAACTAAGATGCAGAATCTGAAATTTGCCTTTTCATCCATCATGGCTCATAAGATGCGTTCCTTTCTGACCATGATTGGGATTATCATCGGAGTTTCGTCTGTCGTCGTCATCATGGCTCTGGGAGACTCCATGTCTCGTCAGGTCAATAAAAACATGACCAAATCGCAGAAGGATATTCATGTCTTTTTCTCTCCTATCAAGAGCAAGGACGGCTCCTTTACGCAGAAACAATCCGCTTTGACGGTCAGTGGGAAAGAAGAGGATGTTTATGTTGAACCACCAAAACCACTGGAGTCTTGGGTCAAGGAGGCTGCTAAACTCAAAGGAGTAGACAGTTACTATGTCACCAACTCGACTAACGTTACCCTGTCTTATAAGGATAAGAAGGTTGAACGAGCGACTTTGACTGGTGGAAATAGCACCTACATGAACGCAGTTGAAAATGAGATCGTTGCTGGTAGAAGTCTAAGACCACAAGACTACAAGGAATTTGCCAGTGTGATTTTATTGGATGAAGAACTAGCCAAGAGTTTGTTTGATAGTCCAGAAGCTGCGGTTAATCAAGTCATCTCTGTCAATGAATTTAGTTACCGTGTGATTGGCGTTTATACAAGTAATGAAGCTAAAACTGCTAAAGCTTTTGGGATTGGTGGTCTTCCAATTACGACCAATATCTCTCTCGCAGCTAATTTTAATACTGATGAAATCTCGAACATCGTCTTTCGTGTCAATGATACTAGTCTAACGCAGACCTTGGGTCCAGAGTTGGCTCGAAAACTGACTGAGATTGCAGGTCTTCAACAAGGGGAGTACCAAGTTGCGGATGCAACTGCCGCCTTCCAAGAGGTACAACAACTATTTGGATTTATGACCACTGTTATCAGTGCCATTGCAGGGATTTCACTCTTTGTTGGTGGTACAGGTGTTATGAATATCATGTTGGTTTCTGTGACAGAACGTACGCGTGAGATTGGCCTGCGTAAGGCTCTTGGAGCTACACGGGCTAATATCTTAGTACAGTTTTTGATTGAATCTATGATTTTGACCTTGCTAGGTGGTGTCATTGGTCTAGTAAGTGCAGCAGGCTTAACAATGTTAGCGGGTATCCTATTGCAAAATATGATTGCAGGTATCGAAGTTGGGGTTTCCCTCCCAATTGCTCTCTTTAGCTTAGCTGTGTCAGCTAGCGTTGGTATGATTTTCGGAGTCTTGCCGGCCAATAAAGCCTCTAAGCTTGATCCAATAGAAGCCCTTCGCTATGAATAAGATAAACAAGAAAAAAAGATAGACATTTGTCTATCTTTTTTTTGTATGGATTTTCCTATCGAAAATCACTAAAAATATGATATAATGAAGTGTTAGAAAAACAGGTTTCATTAGCCTGGAAAGGAAATATTATGTCTGAAAAGAATTTTTATATTACAACACCGATTTACTATCCATCTGGTAAACTTCATATCGGTTCTGCCTACACAACCATTGCTTGTGATGTCTTAGCACGTTACAAACGTCTTATGGGCTACGATGTCTTTTATCTAACAGGTTTAGATGAGCATGGTCAAAAGATTCAACAAAAAGCAGAAGAAGCTGGTATTACACCACAAGCCTATGTTGATGGCATGGCGGTTGGAGTCAAAGAACTCTGGCAATTACTCGATATCTCATACGATAAATTTATCCGTACGACGGATGACTACCATGAAAAAGTAGTGGCGCAAGTCTTTGAACGCTTACTTGCTCAAGATGACATCTATTTAGGTGAATATTCTGGTTGGTATTCAGTCTCAGATGAGGAATTCTTTACAGAAAGCCAGCTTGCGGAAGTCTTTCGTGATGAAGCTGGAAATGTGACGGGCGGTATCGCTCCATCAGGTCACGAAGTGGAGTGGGTTTCAGAAGAGTCTTACTTCCTTCGCCTCAGCAAATACCAAGACCGTTTGGTTGAATTTTTCAAATCTCATCCTGAATTTATCACTCCTGATGGTCGCCTTAATGAAATGCTTCGCAACTTCATCGAGCCAGGTTTAGAAGATTTGGCAGTTTCTCGTACAACCTTTACATGGGGAGTACCAGTCCCATCAAATCCAAAACACGTGGTCTATGTTTGGATTGATGCTCTCCTTAACTATGCGACAGCTCTTGGTTACGGTCAAGATGAGCATGGTAACTTTGACAAGTTCTGGAACGGAACAGTCTTCCAAATGGTCGGAAAAGACATCCTTCGTTTCCACTCCATCTACTGGCCAATCCTTCTTATGATGTTGGATATCAAATTGCCAGACCGCTTGATTGCCCACGGTTGGTTTGTCATGAAAGACGGCAAGATGTCTAAGTCTAAAGGGAATGTCGTTTACCCTGAAATGCTGGTAGAACGCTATGGCCTCGATCCACTTCGTTACTACCTCATGCGTAGCCTTCCAGTTGGTTCAGATGGAACCTTCACTCCTGAAGACTATGTAGGCCGTATCAACTATGAATTGGCAAATGACCTAGGGAACCTCCTTAACCGTACAGTTTCCATGATTAATAAGTACTTTGATGGGCAAATTCCAGCCTATGTAGAAGGTGTGACTGAATTTGACAATGCTCTTGCTCAAGTAGCAGAGCAATCTATCGCAGACTACCATACACACATGGAAGCAGTTGACTACCCACGTGCTCTGGAAGCAGTCTGGACTCTTATCTCTCGTACCAACAAATACATCGATGAGACAGCCCCATGGGTCTTGGCTAAGGATGAAGCCCTTCGCGACCAATTAGCAAGTGTTATGAGCCATTTGGCAGCTAGCCTTCGTGTCGTTGCTCACTTGATTGAGCCCTTTATGATGGAAACTAGTCGTGCAGTCTTGACTCAACTTGGTTTGGAAGAAGTAGCAAGTCTTGAGAACTTGAGCTTGGCAGATTTCCCTGCAGGTGTAACAGTCGTTGCCAAAGGGACACCAATCTTCCCACGTCTGGATATGGAAGAAGAAATCGCCTATATCAAGGGACAAATGGAAGGCAATAAACCAGCAGTCGAAAAAGAATGGAATCCAGATGAAGTTGAACTCAAACTAAACAAGGATGAAATCAAGTTTGAAGACTTTGATAAGGTTGAGATCCGTGTCGCAGAAGTCAAAGAAGTTTCTAAAGTGGAAGGTTCTGATAAGTTGCTCCAATTCCGATTAGATGCTGGTGATGGTCAAGACCGTCAAATCCTCTCAGGAATTGCCAAATACTATCCGAACGAACAAGAATTAGTCGGCAAGAAGGTACAAATCGTTGCTAACCTCAAACCACGGAAGATGATGAAAAAATATGTCAGCCAAGGGATGATTCTCTCAGCTGAACATGATGGACAATTAACCCTTCTCACAGTGGATCCAGCTGTACCAAATGGAAGTGTGATTGGGTAAAAGCAAAAAACCAACGTTAGGCACGTTGGTTTTTCTTGTTATGTACGAGATTATCTAAGAAGTGGTCTATCTCCTTTTGAGACTGGAGGACAATTACTTTCTCTAGATAGGTTTCTTGAACCCGTTGATAACGTTCTTTGGCATTCTTTGTCCGTCCATCCCAGAGAATCCATCGGATAAACTCCCAGTCAAAGCGTTCAGGGCAACCTGCAGCCATACTTTCTCTGACCTTGCGTCGATATGTGAGATACCGTTTAAAGGCTCGAAAGAGACAAGTCCATGGTGGAAAGTTGAGAAAGATAATTTGGTCAGCTTCCAGCATTCTTTCTTCATAGCAACACCAAGAGTAGTTGCCATCGATAACCCAAGCTTCATGCTTTGTGAGAAAGTTTTTCAACTCGCCCAGCATCCATTCGCGGTCACTGTCTTGCCAACCAGGTTGAAATTGGAGTGTATCCATATGCAGTTTGGGGATGGAGTAGTAGTTTGATAATTTTTCAGCTAGGGTTGACTTGCCTGCTCCGGAATATCCTATAATTGCGATTTTCATTTTCTACCTTTTCTGACTAGAGGACAAAAAAACAGCCTCTATGGACTGTTTCTTATTTAGCAAGTTTAGCTGAAAGACGAGCTTTATCGCGGCTTGCTTTGTTTTTATGAATCAAACCTTTAGTTTCTGCTTTGTCGATAGCTGAGCTAGCAGCACGGAAAAGTTCTTCAGAAGGGTTTGCTTCGAAAGCTTTGATAGCAGTACGCATAGCTGATTTTTGAGCTGAGTTTTTTTCGTTGTGTTTAACGTTCAATTCAGCGCGTTTGATAGCTGATTTAATGTTTGCCAATGTTCTTACCTCCATATTTACTAACTATACCATTATATATGAAAACTTAGGTTTTGACAAGGGGAAATTATTTTTTTAGGTAAATTTCATCGATTTCATGGTTTTTAGTCTTGTGGAGAATGACCTCGGCGCGATTCCTTGTTGGTTCGATATAGTTTTGTAGATTTGTGAGATTAATGCTGGTCCAAACCTGGTGTGCAAAGGCTTCAACTTCTCCAATTGGCATTTGTGTAAAACGGTGGTAGTAGCTGTTGGGGTCATTTTGGGCAAAGCTGAGTAGTTTCAAGAAACGATCCAGATACCAACTTTCAATGTCCTCGACAGCAGCATCCACATAGATGGAGAAATCAAAGAAATCAGTGATGTAAAGGCGCTCATTTTGAGGGTTTTGAAAGACATTGATGCCTTCGACAATAACAAAGTCAGCAGCTTTGACACGTTGTTTCTCTCCAGGAACGATGTCATACACTTCATGAGAATAGACAGGAATATCGACATCTTGTCCATTCTTTAGGCGATCAAGAAAATCCAGTAAAGCTTCCATATCATAACTTTCAGGAAAACCTTTGCGATTTAAGATATCTTGGTCCATCAAGGTTTGATTGGGATAGAGAAAGCCGTCAGTTGTCACCAATTCTACAGTAGCATCAGTAACTGTACGAGAGAGAAGGATTTGCATAAGTCGGCTAGTTGTTGATTTTCCTACAGCTACACTTCCTGAAACTCCAATAATGAAGGGTTGAGATTTACTCTCTCTTTGGAGAAAAATCCCCTTAGAAAAGGCTAAATCCTCTTTGGTGCGTTTGTAAATTTGGATGAGATGAGCTAAAGGTAAATAAATATCTGTCACATCTTGCAGACTAATCTGGTCATTGAAACTCTTTATGGATTCTAGTTCCTCTTCTGTCAAAGGAGGTGTTGTCTTTCGATGTAAAGATTGCCAAGTCTGGCGACTGATTTTTTCAAAATGTAAAAATTCGTTGGTCATTGTTTTCCCCTAGATCTTTTGTCTATCATACCATAAAAAGCTAAAAAAATAAAGCGGTTTCTTGATGGTAGTAAGTCAATATCGTATAATAGAGATGGAGGTTGAATAGTTTAATGATTAGATAGGGAATTGTTTCTGAAGAGTTATCAGTTATTAAAAGTGGGTTTTTTAGTTCACAACTTATAGGAGGTGTGTCATGAAAATCTTAAAAAGTTATATATTGGAACTCTGTTTTATTTTAAGTTTTGCCTTACCTTTTATAAGGGGAGCGAATGCGGATAATGGTAGACGCTTTGTAGAAACCTATTACGGTTTTACTTTTTTGATGGAACATGCCATTGTAACAGTTGTCTTTATCTGTTCGCTCTTGATTGCTTGGCTAGTAAAAAAGCAGTGGACGAAATGGCTTGCTGCCGGCAGTTATCTATTTTTGATTTTGTGGATTGCTACAGAAGGATATCTATTCCGTATGTCACTAGAAGATTTGATACGACTTTGGACAAGTTTGGAAATCTTGACACAAACTTATCAGTTAGGTTTTTATCTAAACATCATATTGGGAATCTTGTTGATAATAAAGTATTTTAAGGTTAAGCAATAGTAAAAATGTACCTGATTGTAGACGATCTGTTTTTTTCCTGACTATGATAATTTGTAGTTCCCGATAGATTGTAATGTATTTCTAATAATTGAAAGAGATTGAAGAAAAGGTTTTTTGGCTAGGATTCTTCAGTTTTTTTCATTTGATCATCACTTTGTAAACGATTTACAATTCAAGCCAAATTATGGTAAAATAGTTTTATGAGTAAAATGTATTATGCAGAAAATCCTGACGCTGCTCACGACATTCATGAGTTGAGAGTGGAGTTGTTGGGAGAAAACATGACCTTTTTGACGGATGCGGGTGTTTTTAGCAAGAAAATGGTTGACTTTGGGAGTCAGCTTTTGCTCAAGTGCCTAGAGGTCAATGAAGGAGAGACGGTCCTTGATGTGGGTTGTGGTTATGGGCCATTGGGCTTGTCATTGGTCAAGGCTTATGGAGTTCAGGCGACCATGGTCGATATCAATAATCGTGCCTTGGACCTAGCGCGACAAAATGCTGAACGTAATAAAGTGGAAGCGGCGATTTTCCAATCCAATATCTATGAACAAGTTGAAGGGGAATTTGACCATGTTATTTCCAATCCGCCGATCCGAGCGGGCAAACAGGTTGTTCATGAGATTATCGAAAAGAGCAGAGATTTCTTGAATGACGGAGGAGATTTAACCATTGTCATTCAGAAAAAACAAGGAGCTCCAAGTGCTAAAAGTAAGATGGAAGACGTTTTTGGAAATTGTGAAATCGTAAAGAAAGATAAGGGATATTATATCCTTAGAAGTGTGAAAGAATGAGAGCAGTTGATTTAATTCAAAAGAAACGAGATGGTCAAGAACTGACTGCAGCTGAAATCAAATGGCTGGTAGAAGGCTATGTGGCAGGAACTGTTCCAGACTATCAGATGTCTGCTTTTGCTATGGCTGTTTATTTTAAAGGAATGACCACACGTGAGATTTCTGATCTGACGATGAATATGGTCAAGACTGGTCAGGAGTTTGATTTGTCAGCTATTGATGGGGTTAAAGTTGACAAGCATTCGACTGGTGGAGTAGGTGATAAGGTGACCTTGATTCTGGCTCCCCTTGTTGCGAGTTTCGGTGTGCCCGTTGCTAAAATGAGTGGTCGTGGCCTCGGTCATACTGGTGGGACAATTGATAAATTGGAGTCCATTAAGGGCTATCAAGTTGAGCGAAGTCAAGAAGATTTCATTCGTCAGGTACAAGATATTGGTGTATCTGTCATTGGGCAGTCCGATCAGCTGGTTAAAGCAGATAAACTTCTCTATGCCCTTCGTGATGTGACAGCAACTGTCGACACGATTCCTTTGATTGCTAGTTCGGTGATGAGCAAGAAAATTGCTGCAGGAGCGGATGCCATTTTGCTAGACGTAACGGTCGGTGAGGGTGCCTTCATGAAGACGGTTGATGAGGCGCGCGAATTGGCTCAAACCATGGTGGATCTTGGTAAGGCTGTTGGTCGAAAGACAGTAGCAGTCATTACCGATATGAGCCAACCCTTGGGAAGAGCTATTGGCAATCGTCTCGAAATCCTTGAGGCATTGGAGATTTTACAAGGGAAAGGCCGTCAGGATATTACCCACTTTATCTGTGAATTGGCTCAGATTATGCTTGGCTTGGCTGATGTTGAGAAAACGATCGAGGAAATCCGTCGACACCTGGAAAATGGCCAAGCACTGGCTAAGTTTGAAGAAATGGTAGCAGCACAAGGCGGTGATTTAGAAGATCTCTATCGTCCAGTCAAGGTTGCTCATGTGGTGGAAATTCCAGCTCAGGAAACAGGTGTTATTTCAGCTCTTCCAGCTATGGAATTTGGGCTCTATGCCATGAGACTAGGAGCTGGTCGTGCAGTCAAGTCTGATGACTTGGACTATGAAACAGGGATTGTTTTTGAAAAGAAAGTTGGAGACTCCGTTCAAAAAGGAGAAATTGTTGCAAAAGTTTATACAAATGGAAAAATTTCTTCTGAACTAGTTACAGAATTTCAAAAATATGTTAAAATAAATGATGGAGTGCAAAGTTTACGAGAAATTATAGAAATTATCTCATAAAACCAGGGAGAATCCGAATATGAAGTTAAATAAATATATTGATCATACGCTTTTAAAGCAAGATGCAAGCCAAGAACAAATTGATCGTTTGCTATCTGAAGCGCGTGAGTATGACTTTGCCAGCGTTTGTGTCAATCCCACATGGGTGAAACATGCGAAAACAGGACTTGAAGGCTCAGATGTAAAGGTTTGTACAGTAGTAGGTTTTCCTTTGGGAGCAACAACTTCAGCTGTGAAAGCTTTTGAAACAAAAGAAGCTGTCCAAAACGGTGCAGACGAGATTGATATGGTTATCAATGTCGGTGCCCTCAAATCAGGCAATCTGGATTTGGTTGAATCGGACATCCGTGCTGTCGTAGAAGCAAGTGGTGATAAGTTGGTGAAAGTCATTATCGAAGCTTGCTTGTTGACAGACGATGAAAAGGTTGTGGCCTGCCAATTATCCCAGAAAGCAGGCGCTGACTTTGTCAAAACATCTACAGGATTCTCAACTGGTGGTGCCACTATTGAGGATGTTCGGTTGATGCGTAAAACAGTCGGGCCAGATATGGGAGTTAAGGCAGCTGGTGGAGCTCGTTCATATGCGGATGCCGTTGCTTTTGTGGAAGCAGGTGCTACCCGTATCGGAACATCAGCTGGCGTTGCGATTTTAAAAGGAGAATTGGCTGATGGCGACTACTGAGTTGATTGAACTAGCCATTGAAACCAGTAAACAAGCCTATGTACCCTATTCTCATTTTCCTATTGGAGCTGTTTTAGTAGCCAAGGATGGTAGTATTTATACGGGTGTAAACATCGAGAATGCTAGTTATCCCTTGACTAATTGTGGAGAACGTACTGCTATTTTTAAAGCAGTTTCGGAGGGGCAACGGGAGTTTTCAGAATTGATTGTCTACGGACAAACTGAAAAACCCATCTCACCATGTGGTGCTTGCCGCCAGGTCATGGTTGAATTTTTTGAACAAGATCTAAAAGTGACTTTAGTCGCTAAAGATAAATCGACGGTCGAGATGACGGTCGGGGAGTTACTTCCATACTCATTTACAGACTTAAACTAGTCTGAGTCACTCTCTGAGTGATGCGGTCCTTGTGGCCAACCAATCCATACTTGCAACATCGTTGCACATCTTATTTAGGAGGTTCAGTAATGAACAAGAAACAATGGCTAGGCCTTGGTCTAGTTGCAGTAGCAGCAGTTGGACTTGCTGCATGTGGTAACCGCTCTTCTCGTAACGCAACTTCATCTTCATCAGAAATGAAGACCAAAGCAGCAATCGTAACAGATACTGGTGGTGTTGATGATAAATCATTTAACCAATCAGCTTGGGAAGGTTTGCAAGACTGGGGTAAAGAACACAATCTTTCTAAAGATAAAGGTTACACTTACTTCCAATCAACAAGCGAAGCAGACTATGCTAACAACTTGCAACAAGCGGCTGGAAGTTACAACCTGATCTTCGGTGTTGGTTTTGCCCTTCACAATGCAGTTGAGGAAGCAGCAAAAGACCACTCTGACCTAAACTATGTCTTGATTGATGATGTGATTGAAGGTCAAAAGAATGTTGCGAGCGTAAGATTTGCGGATAACGAAGCAGCTTACCTTGCTGGTGTTGCAGCAGCAAAAACTACAAAAACAAAACAAGTTGGTTTTGTAGGTGGTATCGAATCTGAAGTTATTTCACGTTTTGCAGCTGGATTCAAAGCTGGTGTTGAGTCAGTAGACCCATCTATCAAAGTCCAAGTTGACTACGCTGGTTCATTTGGTGATGCTGCCAAAGGTAAAACAATTGCAGCAGCTCAATATGCTGCCGGTGCAGACGTTGTCTACCAAGCAGCTGGTGGTACAGGTGCTGGTGTCTTTGCTGAAGCAAAATCATTGAACGAAAACAAAAATGAAGACGAAAAAGTTTGGGTTATCGGTGTAGACCGTGACCAAGCAGCAGAAGGTAAATACACTTCTAAAGATGGTAAAGAATCTAACTTCGTTCTTGTATCTACATTGAAACAAGTTGGTACAACTGTAAAAGATATTGCCAACAAAACAGAAAAAGGTGAATTCCCTGGTGGACAAGTGATTGTTTACTCATTGAAAGATAAAGGGGTTGAGCTAGCAGTAACAAACCTTTCAGAAGAAGGTAAAAAAGCTGTTGAAGATGCAAAAGCTAAAATCCTTGACGGAAGCGTAAAAGTTCCTGAAAAATAATGGATAAAAGTCATTTCTTAGGAAGCGGCCATCGGTCGCTTCTTTAAGAATTGAGGCAATTTTTGTCTCAATAGAGCTTGTTAATGTGATTAGCAGGTTTTATTGAAATAAAATAAACCTCTGAAAGGAAGAGCATATGGCACACGAAAATGTCATTGAGATGCGGGATATTACCAAGGTGTTTGGTGAATTTGTAGCAAACGACAAAATCAACTTGCAACTGCGAAAAGGTGAAATCCATGCACTTTTAGGAGAAAATGGAGCGGGTAAATCCACTCTGATGAATATGCTGGCAGGACTTCTTGAACCAACAAGTGGTGAAATTGTGGTGAATGGTCAGGTTGTAAAACTAGACTCACCATCTAAAGCCGCTGGTCTTGGAATTGGGATGGTTCACCAACATTTCATGTTGGTTGAAGCTTTTACAGTAGCTGAGAATATCATTTTAGGGAGTGAAATCACTAAAAATGGTGTTCTAGATATAGCTGGTGCTACTAAAGAAATCAAGGCTCTTTCTGAACGTTATGGTTTGGCAGTAGATCCTGCTGCTAAGGTGGCGGATATTTCCGTTGGTGCCCAACAACGTGTAGAAATCTTGAAAACACTCTATCGTGGTGCTGATATCCTTATCTTTGACGAACCTACAGCCGTATTAACTCCTTCAGAGATCGATGAGTTGATGGCAATCATGAAAAACCTTGTCAAAGAAGGGAAGTCCATCATTTTGATTACCCACAAGTTAGATGAGATTCGTGCAGTATCGAATCGAGTGACAGTTATCCGTCGTGGAAAATCTATCCAGACGGTTGAGATTGCAGGAGCAACCAATGCGGACTTGGCAGAAATGATGGTTGGACGCTCAGTCTCCTTTAAAACGGAAAAACAAGCACCACAACCCAAAGAAGTGGTCTTGTCTATCAAAGACTTGGTTGTCAATGAAAACCGCGGTGTACCAGCAGTGAAAAATCTATCCTTGGATGTTCGTGCTGGTGAAATTGTTGGTATTGCAGGTATTGATGGCAATGGTCAATCTGAACTCATTCAAGCCATTACTGGTCTTCGTAAGGTTGAGTCAGGTAGCGTTGAATTAAAAGGCAAATCAATCGTGGGGATGCATCCTCGACAAATTACTGAACTAAGCGTGGGCCACGTTCCAGAGGACCGTCACCGTGATGGCTTGATTTTGGAGATGATGATTTCTGAAAATATCGCTCTTCAAACCTACTACAAAGAACCACTCAGCAAGAACGGTATTTTAAACTATGCCAATATCACTTCACATGCTAAGAAATTGATGGAAGAGTTTGACGTCCGTGCTGCCAGTGAATTTGTTCCAGCAGCAGCTCTTTCAGGAGGAAATCAACAAAAAGCGATTATCGCTCGTGAGATTGATCGTGATCCTGATCTCCTTATCGTCAGCCAGCCAACTCGTGGTTTGGATGTCGGTGCCATTGAATATATCCACAAACGTTTGATTGAAGAACGTGATAACGGGAAGGCTGTCCTTGTTGTCAGCTTTGAATTGGATGAGATTTTAAATGTCTCAGACCGAATTGCTGTTATTCACGATGGTAAGATTCAAGGTATTGTATCGCCAGAAACAACTAACAAACAAGAACTTGGTGTCTTGATGGCAGGTGGAAACTTGGGAAAGGAGAAGAGTGATGTCTAAAAAATTACAACAAATTTCGGTTCCCTTGATTTCCGTATTCTTAGGAATCTTGCTCGGAGCCATTGTCATGTGGATCTTCGGATATGATGCTATCTGGGGTTATGAGGAGTTGTTCTATACAGCTTTTGGTAGCCTCCGTGGAATTGGAGAAATTTTCCGTGCCAT
This sequence comes from Streptococcus sp. HMSC077F03, assembly GCF_001812375.1. Classification (GTDB taxonomy): domain Bacteria; phylum Bacillota; class Bacilli; order Lactobacillales; family Streptococcaceae; genus Streptococcus; species Streptococcus oralis_S. The sequence goes on along the minus strand of NZ_KV808793.1, from coordinate 376,890 downwards.
GGGTCCTCTTGTCTTGATAGGTCTTGGTTTCGCAGTTGCCAGTCGAGCAGGTTTCTTTAACGTTGGGCTTCCTGGTCAAGCACTTGCAGGCTGGATTCTCAGTGGTTGGTTTGCCTTATCAAATCCAGATATGCCACGTCTCGTTTTGATTCCATTAACAGTGATCATTGCTTTGATCGCAGGTGGAATTGTTGGTGCGATTCCAGGTATCCTCAGAGCCTATCTCGGTACATCAGAGGTTATCGTGACCATCATGATGAACTACATTGTATTGTATGTGGGAAATGCCTTTATTCATGCCTTTCCTAAAGATATTATGCAAAGTACAGATTCAACGATTCGTGTTAGTGCCAACGCTACATACCAGACACCATGGTTATCAGAGTTGACTGGAAATTCCCGTATGAATATCGGAATCTTCTTTGCAATCATTGCTGTAGCTGTGATTTGGTTCTTGCTAAAGAAAACGACTCTCGGTTTTGAAATTCGTGCAGTTGGTCTCAATCCCCATGCCTCAGAGTACGCTGGTATTTCAGCAAAACGTACAATCATTCTATCAATGATTATCTCTGGTGCTTTGGCTGGTCTTGGTGGAGCGGTCGAAGGTCTTGGAACTTTCCAAAACGTTTACGTTCAGGGATCATCATTAGCTATCGGATTTAACGGGATGGCAGTTAGTTTGCTTGCTGGAAATTCACCAATTGGAATTCTCTTTGCGGCCTTCTTATTTGGAGTTTTGCAAGTAGGAGCACCGGGTATGAACGCTGCGCAAGTTCCATCTGAGCTTGTCAGCATTGTAACAGCGTCTATTATCTTCTTTGTCAGCGTTCACTATATTATCGAACGCTTTGTCAAACCTAAAAAACAAGTTAAAGGAGGTAAGTAAGGATGTCTATTACAACATTACTCACCCTCTTGGTCTCTTCTATGCTGATTTACTCAGCACCACTTATTTTTACGAGTATCGGAGGAGTCTTCTCTGAACGTGGTGGTGTCGTTAACGTCGGTCTTGAAGGAATTATGGTTATGGGAGCCTTTTCTGGGGTTGTCTTTAACCTTGAGTTTGCAGAACAACTTGGAACAGCGACTCCTTGGATTTCCTTGTTAGTTGCTGGTATTGTGGGAGCTATTTTCTCTCTCATCCATGCAGTCGCTACAGTTCATTTCCGTGCGGACCATGTTGTCAGTGGTACAGTATTGAACTTGATGGCTCCTGCCCTAGCAGTTTTCTTGGTTAAAGTTCTTTATAACAAAGGACAAACGGATAACTTAAGCCAGACTTTTGGACGTTTTGATTTCCCAGTTTTGGCTGATATCCCTGTGATTGGAGATATCTTCTTCAAGTCAACCAGTCTACTAGGTTATATCGCGATTGCCTTCTCTTTCCTTGCTTGGTTTATTCTCTTTAAGACACGTTTTGGTCTTCGTCTTCGCTCTGTTGGTGAACACCCTCAAGCAGCGGATACCTTGGGGATCAATGTCTACAAGATGCGATATCTTGGGGTTGTTATTTCAGGTTTCCTTGGTGGAATTGGGGGAGCGATTTATGCTCAATCCATTTCAGTTAACTTCTCAGTGACAACTATTGTCGGTCCTGGATTTATCGCCCTTGCTGCGATGATCTTTGGTAAATGGAACCCAATTGGTGCTATGCTTTCTAGTCTTTTCTTTGGACTTTCACAAAGTTTGGCAGTTATCGGTTCTCAATTACCTTTCCTACAAGGAGTGCCAGCGGTTTACCTTCAAATCGCGCCTTATGTCTTGACTATCCTTGTCTTGGCAGCCTTCTTTGGAAAAGCAGTTGCACCTAAGGCAGACGGTATCAACTACATCAAGTCAAAATAAGCATACAAAAAAACGTCAGTTTCAAACTGGCGTTTTATTTTTTTGGATTTTGATGGGTTAGGTTCAACCCCCAAGGGACAAGATTTTCAGTTTTATTTTTGATACGTGTGATATTATCCTTGTGACGAATGATAATCAAGCTAGCAAGTGCTAGGATAATCAGAATGAAGAGAGGGTCATAGCTGTTTAGGATAAAACCAAATAGTGGAAATAGGAGAACTCCGATAACGGCTGCGATAGAAGCGGTAACGCTAGACAGTGAAATCATACTGCCTAGATAGAGGCTTCCAAAGAATACGATTGCTAGATAGAGACAGAAAACAGGCGCAAATCCGAAAATCACTCCAGCACTGGTTGCAACAGCCTTGCCACCCTTAAATCCTGCAAAGATAGGGAAAGTATGTCCAATCACAGCCAAAAGTCCAAATACAAGAGGTGATATACCTTGAAGGTGGAAAAGAATAGGAAGGAGAGTGGCCAAGGTCCCTTTACAGAAGTCAATCACAAAAGTTGCCATCCCTGCTTTCTTACCCAAAATACGGAAAGTATTGGTCGTACCAGTATTTCCAGAACCATGTTCACGCAGATTTGTTTGAAAGAAGATTTGTCCAATCCAGAGACCAGACGGAATCGAACCTAGCAAATAAGCTAAAATTAATAATACAAATGTCATCATAGACCTATTATACCATGAAATGGTATCGAAAGTCAGAGAATATCCTGTGAAATTGTGACAGCTGAAAGGGAAAAGCTTTGCAAAATTGCTAGAAAACCTGTAAAATAGAAAAGATGAACAAATAGGAGGTTCCTTGTGTCAAAAAAGGAAATCAATATTAATAACTACAATGATGACGCCATTCAGGTGCTAGAAGGGTTGGATGCGGTCCGTAAACGTCCGGGGATGTATATTGGATCGACTGACGGTGCTGGTCTCCATCACCTAGTCTGGGAAATTGTGGACAATGCAGTCGATGAGGCCTTGTCTGGATTTGGTGACCGCATTGATGTGACCATCAATAAAGACGGCAGTCTAACGGTTCAAGACCATGGTCGAGGGATGCCGACTGGGATGCATGCTATGGGAATTCCAACTGTTGAGGTTATCTTTACCATTCTCCACGCTGGAGGAAAATTCGGTCAGGGTGGCTACAAAACATCTGGTGGTCTTCACGGAGTCGGTTCTTCGGTTGTTAATGCACTCTCAAGTTGGTTGGAAGTTGAAATTACCCGTGACGGTACAGTCTACAAGCAACGTTTTGAAAATGGCGGGAAACCCGTCACAACCTTGAAGAAAATTGGTACAGCACCCAAGTCTAAGACAGGTACCAAAGTCACTTTCATGCCTGACGCGACGATTTTTTCTACGACTGACTTCAAGTACAATACCATTTCAGAACGTCTCAATGAGTCAGCCTTTCTCTTAAAAAATGTTACCTTGTCTTTGACAGATAAGCGAACAGATGAAGCAATCGAATTCCATTATGAGAACGGGGTACAAGACTTTGTTTCTTACCTCAATGAAGACAAGGAAACCTTGACGCCAGTCCTATATTTTGAAGGCGAAGACAATGGTTTCCAAGTGGAAGTTGCCCTCCAGTACAATGATGGATTTTCAGATAACATTCTATCCTTTGTCAATAACGTTCGTACTAAAGATGGTGGAACGCATGAGACAGGACTTAAGTCTGCCATTACTAAGGTCATGAATGACTACGCTCGTAAGACAGGGCTTCTCAAGGAAAAAGATAAAAACCTTGAAGGGTCAGATTACCGTGAAGGTTTAGCAGCCGTTCTATCTATTCTGGTTCCGGAAGAACACCTCCAGTTTGAGGGTCAGACAAAGGACAAACTTGGAAGTCCTCTGGCTCGTCCAGTTGTGGATGGGATTGTGGCTGATAAGTTGACCTTCTTCCTTATGGAAAATGGGGAACTGGCTTCCAATCTCATTCGCAAGGCTATCAAGGCGCGTGATGCTCGTGAGGCAGCTCGCAAAGCGCGTGATGAGAGCCGAAATGGTAAGAAAAATAAAAAAGACAAGGGCTTGCTTTCTGGTAAATTGACTCCAGCCCAGTCTAAAAACCCTGCAAAGAATGAACTCTACCTAGTTGAGGGGGACTCTGCCGGCGGTTCTGCCAAGCAAGGTCGTGATCGTAAGTTCCAGGCTATCTTACCCCTTCGAGGTAAGGTTATCAATACAGCCAAGGCTAAGATGGCGGATATCCTCAAAAATGAAGAAATCAATACCATGATTTATACCATCGGTGCGGGTGTGGGAGCAGATTTTTCTATTGAAGATGCCAACTATGACAAGATCATTATCATGACCGATGCGGATACAGATGGTGCCCACATTCAGACCTTGCTCTTAACCTTTTTCTACCGCTATATGCGTCCACTAGTCGAGGCAGGACATGTCTATATCGCCCTTCCGCCTCTTTACAAGATGTCCAAAGGCAAAGGCAAGAAAGAAGAAGTAGCTTATGCTTGGACGGACGGAGAGCTAGAAGAACTCCGCAAGCAGTTTGGTAAAGGCGCTACCCTTCAACGCTACAAAGGTCTAGGAGAGATGAATGCGGACCAACTCTGGGAAACAACCATGAATCCAGAAACCCGCACTCTTATCCGTGTCACGATTGAAGACCTAGCACGCGCAGAACGTCGCGTTAATGTCCTCATGGGAGATAAGGTCGAACCACGTCGTAAGTGGATTGAGGATAATGTCAAGTTTACGCTGGAAGAAGCGACAGTATTTTAATAAATTTTAGAATTACAAAGGAGTTATGATGAAAAAAATATATGCTGTTCTATTAGTTGCTTTTATGGCTGTTATTTTATCTGCTTGTGCCTCGAAGGAGGCATGGCTAAAAGGTACATGGACTAGTAATCAAACAAATTCTAAGTATGAATTTAAAGAAGAAAGTGGGAAGTGGACTATTTTAAGTGGTGAAAGCAAAATAGCTGAGGATCTAGAAGTAAAGGATCGTAAAGATTCGGTTGTAAACTTAGTTGATGATAATGGAATTCGATATCAGGTTGAAAAGAAAGATAAAGATACAATTCATCTTGAAATATTTAATTCAGACGGACTTTCTGCTACTAATGGTCAAGGCTTCGAATTTAAAAAGGATCAGTAAAATGACAAAAAGGTTAATCTTTAATTTTAACTAAACATTAGGTTATTTCAGCTAATAAGCAAAGTAAGATTTCGTTTTATAGAAACTGTGACAGGATTGTTGGATTTTGAATTATATCACAGGTATCAAAAATTATACAGGTAAAGTTTGCTAATCTATTTCCAAGTTAACTACTTTCAATAATGAAGGAAAGGAAACCTTGACGCCAGCCCTATACTTTGAAGGAGAAGACAATGGTTTTCAAGTGGAAGTTGTCTTCCAACGATACAAGGGTTTTGGTGAGATGAATGCGGACCAACTCTGGGAAACAACGATGAATCCAGAAACCCGCACTCTTATCCGTGTCACAATCGAAGACCTAGCACGCGCTGAACGCCGTGTCAATGTCCTCATGGGAGACAAGGTCGAACCATGTCGCAAGTAGATTGAAGACAATATCAAGTTTACGCTGGAGGAGAGTGGGGAGATGGTATTTTAGGGAGGAAAATGGATGTCTAATAAAAAGAGTCAAAAAGTTAAGATTCCAAGAAAGGTGAAAGAAAATTTAAAAAACGATATCAGTAATGTTGAAAATACAAAAATTGAATTACCTCAATTACCGCAGCCATTTCTAATCAGACAAGAAGAACAGAATAAACCTTGGTATAAAAATACATCAATTATTATTTCATTGGTTTCGCTTGTAATTACAGCCCTCATGAGTTATCAAACTATTGATAACAATCTAAAAAATCAAGAGAATAATCGTCAAACTCAGGAAAATAATAAAAAAAATTTAGAAAGAAATAGCTATTTAGACACTACAAATTTTAATATCGTCCAAAATTTATGGCAGGACAATCCAAGCTACACTCTATATAATGAATCACAAAAGCCACTATCCATCCCTCCACAGCCGTCTTATTTCATGTATGTTCCAGCAAAGTTATATTATATTTTTAAAGATGGAAGTAGAAGGTCAACACTTATTCTTTTACCTACTTCTTATGAAAATGTTATAAGTCAAACAAGTACAGGTAAAACAATTGATGAAATTGAGACGTCAGTTTTGCCGAAAAACTTTTTTGGTAAACTAGGTGCTAGGGATTTGAGACAAAAAATATACGGGAAACCAGGTTCGGATGATATTGCATTCGAATTGAGAGTTTATCCCTTCTTGGCGATATTTACTAACATTGAATATTCTTATAAAGATAATCCATCTAAGATAATGACTGAAAAATTTTTAACTACCCCCTTTGGAAGAGAACCCCTTTCAGATGATAGATATGAAGATTTAAAAGACTACACAAAAAATATATCTTATTTTCCTGAAAATGAGATGGTAATTAATGGCGATGAAAATATTTATGACCACACTTTTAAATATCTTGATAAGGAATTTAGTAGACTTAGACTATTGTTAAACAGTGGAAATAAATTTTCTGAGGAAGATAAGCAAAGACTGTTAGTACTATTAGGAGTTAAATGGAATGTCGATGATCTTACAATGGAGAAGGAATTTAGTTTTGAAAGATCTTTACCAGATGACAATAACTTCCATGCGTTAAGTCGTTATCTCTCTGATAAAGTTATTAGTGTATTCGATCCTCTGTATCCAGACTATTAATAAATATATTTCCATTAAGAAAAGTATTGTAAAATTAGACTTCCATTTTACCTAATTTTCTAGAAACCTTGTTTAGGATAAATTAAGACTATCCAATTTTCAACCAGAAATTTTTGGGGGAAATTCCAATTAACCGAAAATCAGATATGTGTTTTTTGGGGAAAAGGTGAACTTTCTTTTTTGGCATTTGAAATTTTGACGTAAGAAATATTTTCCGAAAATCAGACGAAGTAAAAAGTACATTAAAATAAAAAAATTAGGAGATTATCCAGATGAAAAAATTTATGAAATTAGCAGTTTAGATACAAAAGCATTAGAAAACAACGAATTCTTCCAACTTCTATCTGAGAGCAAGGACGAGTTGGAGGCTTTTACAAAAGCCAATAAGTCTGAGCAGGTTTACGCAGCGAAGCTTGAGGATATGGAAAAACTTCTTGAGACCTTGCAAGCTGGTTTGCACCGTTCCAAGGCCAGTCAAACGGTGGCTAGTCTGGAAGCGTCTGATCGTGAGCGTGATGATGCGCTTTCTACCTTGACTAGTTTGGTCAAGGCCTTCTCTCGTGTGAAAGAGGCAGGTAGCAAGGAAGCTTACGACAAACTCAGCAAATTTTTCAAAAATTATGCTGGGCTAACGAGTATGAGCTACGAAAAAGAGACAGAAGCTATTAACCATTTGCTCAATGAGCTAAAAGATACTGACTACCAAACTGCCCTTTCAACTCTGCATTTGACAACTCATGTAGAAACCTTGACAAAGGCGCAGGCTCAGTTTGAAAAAGCCTATAAGGAGCGCTTGGCTGAGCAAAAAGGCAAGGCACCTAGTCAAAACAAGGAAGTCCGTGCGAAACTGCAAGAAATCTATGACTTCCTTGTGGATTTTTCTGCAATCAACGCCTATGCTTATCCAGATAAAAAGCAGTATGCCGATCTCCGTGACCATCTCAACGCTATTCGTAGTCGCTATAAAAAACGCAAGCCAGCTAAGAAGGCGAGGGAAGAAGCGACGGAGAGCAACTAGAATATAACTAAATTTGAGTTGAAAAATTGTTAGTGGTCGCATCGGATTTGAAAGGAGTAGAAAATGATAATCAGACCTGCAAGCACAAAAGATTGTCAAGCTATTTATTCCCTTTATCAAAATGAAAAATGGCTTTCTTTTACAGAGGAAAAAGTGACATCATTATTTTCAACAAATCTGTCCCATTACTTGGTGCTTGAAGAGGACCAGAAAATCCTTGGCTTTGCACGCTACTTGACAGATGAAGTCATGACGACCTTTTTAGCTGAGATTATCATTGATAAAGCCTATCGCGGAAAAGGATTGGGACAGCAGCTGATTGAGGAGATCCACAAAAAATATCCTTTGACACGGATTGAATTAATATCTGAAGCAGATGGATTTTATCGGTCAATAAGTTTTAAGCCTGTTGGTACAGGATTTAGAAAATCTGAATGAAAGGAGACAGCCAATGACGCTTGACAACAAACTGGGTCTGACAGATTCGCTTGAACTAGCCAAGATGGTTATGCGACGGAGGCGGCCCAAGCCTGTCTAGACTTTGCTTTTCAGCAGGCTGGCTTGTCAGAAGTTTACTCTTTTACATCCTTACTCTATCAACTTTCGCAAAAAGTCAAGCAAAAACTGAGCATGGAATTTGTCAAAGAATTTGATAATTAAAAAGTTCCAGCAGACAGTCTGCTTTATAGACATGTCCTCTACAGAATCAAGAGTTTCCACTAAAAAGGCAGGTATTCCCATGAGAACTGAAACCGAGATGTTTAATGTGATTTTGCAAACCGCAAAAGTGCTACAGGTTGATGCTGTGGCTCTATCTGGTTCACGTACAAACCAAAAGATTCAAACAGATGAATTTCAAGACTATGATGTTGTCTATATTGTGGATGACTTAGATTATCTGACGAGGGATCTTTCTTGGCTGACCCAGTTCGGCAAACGTATCATCGAGCAAGAGGTTACTCTGGGACATCGCCGTCTCTACCTCATGCTTTTCGAAGATGGCAATCGGATTGATTTAACCCTCTGCCCCAAAGACCAAATTCAAGAGTGGTTAGAAAACGAAGCGGATTTCACGGTACTAGAGGATCCTAAGGGTTTGTTTGAGTCTTATTATCCCAGGCCAGAACGTTTCTGGATACATCCAGCTAGTGAGATGGATTTTAAAAAAACTTGTAATGAATTTTGGTGGGTGTCAGCTTACGTGGTTAAAGGAATTTGTCGCAAGCAAGTCATCTATGCTACTGACCATCTCTATGGGATTTGTCAGCAAGAACTCTTGAAGGTCGTGGCTTGGCAAGTTGCAGCTGATAAGGGGACGATTGATATTGGTAAGAACTATAAATATCTCTTTAACTATCTACCTGCTGAGAAAGAGAAACAATTCTCGAACCTACTTGATTTCTCAAGTTTAGAAAAACTCACTCAGTCTTTATTTGCTACCATGGAACTTTTCCACCAAGAAGCTCAATTCCTTGCTCACAAGATGGGATTTGACTATGATATGGAAGTAGCTGAGAAGATAATCGAGTATGCTGAGGAGAGACTTTCAAATCACCAACTAAATAAAGTATATATTTTAAAAGATTAAACTACAGAAAAGATAGTTTAGTTATATATAGTAACTGAACACGGGACTAATTTCTATAAATTATCCTTTATTCTATAAAAACCACTCTACATTCTTTGAAAGGAGTTGAACACGCCCTAAATACTGTGTGAAAAAGATAAATTCTCTTGTGAGCATCGCTCGCTTTAAGAATTTCCTATTTTCACTTTGCATTTTACGGGCTTAGTATCCTATGTCTAACATTCAAAACATGTCCCTGGAGGACATCATGGGAGAGCGCTTTGGTCGCTACTCCAAGTATATTATTCAAGACCGGGCTTTGCCAGATATTCGTGATGGATTGAAGCCTGTGCAACGTCGTATTCTTTATTCGATGAATAAGGATGGCAATACCTTTGACAAGAGCTACCGTAAGTCGGCCAAGTCTGTCGGTAACATCATGGGGAATTTTCACCCACACGGGGATTCTTCTATCTATGATGCTATGGTTCGTATGTCTCAGGATTGGAAAAACCGTGAGATTTTGGTCGAAATGCACGGTAATAACGGTTCTATGGACGGAGATCCGCCTGCGGCAATGCGTTATACCGAGGCGCGTTTGTCTGAGATTGCTGGTTATCTCCTTCAGGATATCGAGAAAAAGACCGTTCCTTTTGCATGGAACTTTGACGATACCGAGAAAGAGCCGACAGTCCTGCCAGCAGCCTTTCCAAACCTTTTGGTTAATGGATCGACTGGGATTTCGGCTGGATATGCCACCGATATTCCTCCCCATAATTTGGCTGAGGTTATCGATGCGACAGTTTACATGATTGACCACCCAACAGCCAAGGTGGACAAGCTCATGGAATTCTTGCCTGGGCCAGACTTCCCTACAGGGGCTATCATTCAAGGGCGTGACGAAATAAAGAAGGCTTATGAAACTGGGAAGGGGCGCGTGGTTGTTCGTTCTAAGACGGAGATTGAAAAGCTAAAAGGCGGTAAGGAGCAAATCGTTATCACTGAGATTCCTTATGAAATCAATAAAGCCAATCTCGTCAAGAAAATCGATGATGTTCGTGTCAATAACAAGGTAGCTGGTATTGCTGAGGTTCGTGATGAGTCTGATCGTGACGGTCTTCGTATCGCTATTGAGCTCAAGAAAGATGCTAATACCGAGCTCGTACTCAACTATCTCTTCAAATACACTGACCTTCAAATCAAATACAACTTCAACATGGTGGCGATTGACAATTTCACACCTCGTCAGGTTGGGATTGTCCCAATTTTGTCTAGCTATATCGCCCACCGTCGTGAAGTGATTTTGGCTCGTTCACGCTTTGACAAGGAAAAGGCTGAGAAACGTCTCCATATCGTTGAAGGTTTGATTCGCGTGATTTCGATTTTGGACGAAGTCATTGCTCTTATCCGTGCTTCTGAGAACAAGGCTGACGCCAAGGAAAACCTCAAGGTCAGCTATGAGTTTACAGAAGAGCAGGCTGAGGCCATCGTTACCTTGCAACTTTACCGTTTGACCAATACAGACGTGGTTGTCTTGCAGGAAGAAGAAGCAGAACTTCGTGAAAAGATTGCCATGCTTGCGGCTATCATCGGTGATGAACGGACTATGTACAATCTCATGAAGAAAGAACTCCGTGAGGTTAAAAAGAAATTTGCGACACCACGTTTGAGTACTTTGGAAGATACTGCGAAAGCAATCGAGATTGATACAGCTAGTTTGATTGCCGAGGAAGATACCTATGTCAGCGTGACTAAGGCAGGTTATATCAAGCGTACCAGTCCACGTTCCTTTGCAGCATCCACTCTGGAAGAAATTGGCAAGCGTGATGATGATCGTTTGATCTTTGTACAAACTGCCAAGACAACCCAGCACCTCTTGATGTTTACAACTCTTGGGAATGTCATTTATCGACCAATCCATGAATTGGCAGACATTCGCTGGAAGGACATCGGAGAGCACTTGAGCCAAACGATTACAAACTTTGAAACTAACGAAGAAATTCTCTATGCAGAAGTAGTGGATCAGTTTGATGATGCGACAACCTACTTTGCAGCAACTCGCCTTGGTCAAATCAAACGCGTAGAACGCAAAGAATTCTCTCCATGGCGGACCTACAAGTCTAAATCTGTTAAGTATGCTAAGCTCAAAGACGAGACAGACCAGATCATAGCAGTAGCACCAATCAAACTGGATGATGTTCTCTTGATTAGTCAAAATGGTTATGCCCTTCGTTTCAATATCGAAGAGGTTCCCGTTGTCGGTGCCAAGGCTGCGGGTGTCAAGGCTATGAACCTGAAAGCAGATGATGTCCTCCAATCCGCCTTTATCTGTAACACTTCATCCTTCTACCTCTTGACCCAACGTGGTAGCTTGAAACGTGTCTCTTGTGAGGAAATTCCAGCGACCAGCCGTGCCAAACGAGGACTACAAGTCTTGCGTGAGTTAAAAAACAAACCGCACCGTGTCTTCTTGGTTGGAGCAGTTGCAGAGCAAGGCTTCGTTGGTGATCTCTTTAGTACAGAAGTGGAAGAGAACGACCAAACACTGCTTGTCCAATCTAACAAGGGGACAATCTATGAAAGCCGATTGCAAGATTTGAACTTGTCAGAACGCACTAGCAACGGAAGCTTTATATCTGACACCATTTCAGATGAAGAAGTTTTCGATGCTTACCTCAAAGAAGTCTTTAAAGAAAATAAAGCAAATTCTTAAAAAGAATCAGTCCAGAGGGCTGATTCTTTTTGTGTTGAAAAAATTTTCAGAAAATTACAAATAATACTTGAAATTTTGCTAGAAAAGTGTAGAATAGAACACATAGTTTGAATAGTATAAAGGAGAAACACATGACAGTTGCAATTGATTGGGAAAACCTTGGATTTGCTTATATGAAATTACCTTACCGTTATATCGCTCACTACAAAAATGGTCAATGGGATCAAGGAGAATTGACAGAGGATGCAACCTTGCATATTTCAGAGTCTTCTCCAAGTCTCCACTATGGACAGCAAGCATTTGAGGGATTGAAAGCCTATCGTACCAAGGACGGCAGTGTTCAATTGTTCCGTCCTGACGAAAATGCTAAGCGTTTGCAACGTACTTGTGACCGTCTTTTGATGCCACAAGTTCCAACAGAAATGTTTGTAGAAGCTTGTAAAGCAGTTGTGCGTGCAAATGAAGAATACGTCCCACCATATGGAACAGGTGGAACCCTTTATCTTCGTCCGCTGTTGATTGGTGTTGGGGATATTATTGGGGTTAAACCTGCAGAAGAGTATATTTTCACCATCTTTGCTATGCCAGTTGGTAACTATTTTAAAGGTGGTTTAGTCCCAACTAACTTCTTGATTCAGGATGAATACGACCGTGCAGCTCCGAATGGTACAGGTTCGGCCAAGGTAGGTGGAAACTATGCTGCTAGTCTCCTCCCAGGTAAAATGGCCAAGTCACGTCAATTTTCAGATGTTATCTACCTAGACCCATCTACACATACAAAAATTGAAGAAGTCGGATCAGCCAACTTCTTTGGAATCACGGCAGACAATGAATTTGTTACGCCATTGAGTCCATCCATCTTGCCATCCATTACCAAGTACTCTTTGCTTTACTTGGCAGAACACCGCTTGGGCTTGACACCGATTGAAGGTGATGTTCCAATTGATAATTTGGATCGTTTTGTAGAGGCAGGTGCTTGTGGAACAGCAGCGGTTATTTCGCCAATTGGAGGTATCCAACATGGCGATGATTTCCATGTTTTCTATAGTGAAACAGAAGTAGGTCCTGTTACACGTAAACTCTACGATGAATTGACCGGTATCCAATTTGGTGATGTAGAAGCGCCTGAAGGATGGATTGTCAAAGTGGACTAAAAGACATGAAGTAAAGAAGAACTCCGTAGCAGTTGTAATGGCTGAAATGGAGTTTTTTCTTGCTAGTTTGAGCATTTTCTTGTACAATAGAAAAAGTGAAAAGAGGTAGAGTATGAGTAAAAAAGATAAGAAAATTGAAATCCAATTAACCGATGCAAAAGTGACTGTTGGAAAAGACAGCTATGAAGGATACGTTTTGACGATCGGGAAAAAGGTTATTGGGGAAATTGCCGAATTAGATAGCCAATTTGCCATCATAAAGAATGGAAATGTCGATAATTTTTATAAAAAACTTGAAAAAGCTGTGGAAATTTTGATTGAAAACTATAATTTGACAAAATAATACTTGTTTTATTGAAAATTTCATGATATAATAGTTCTCGTTAAACATTGGAGAGATAGCGAAGAGGCTAAACGCGGCGGACTGTAAATCCGCTCCTTCGGGTTCGGGGGTTCGAATCCCTCTCTCTCCATTCATCAATGGGGTATAGCCAAGCGGTAAGGCAAGGGACTTTGACTCCCTCATGCGTTGGTTCGAATCCAGCTACCCCAGTTCTTAGGTAATAAATTCAAGATAAAAAGAAAAATATCTTAGGGTATTTTATTTTTATAATTGAAAGACGTGAACGATATGAACATGTCTTTGCGGGTGCTTAGGAAAAAAATTATAAGTATGTCAAGTTTGGAAAAACTTGATTGTTGGAGGATTTTTTAGATGAACGAATTTGAAGATTTGCTAAATAGCGTTAGCCAAGTTGAGCCTGGTGATGTTGTTAGTGCTGAAGTATTGACAGTTGATGCGACTCAAGCTAACGTTGCAATCTCTGGGACTGGTGTTGAAGGTGTCTTGACTCTTCGCGAATTGACAAACGATCGCGATGCAGATATCAATGACTTTGTGAAAGTAGGAGAAGTATTGGATGTTCTTGTACTTCGTCAAGTAGTTGGTAAAGATACTGATACAGTTACATACCTTGTATCTAAAAAACGCCTTGAAGCTCGCAAAGCATGGGACAAACTTGTAGGACGCGAAGAAGAAGTTGTTACTGTTAAAGGAACTCGTGCCGTTAAAGGTGGACTTTCAGTAGAATTTGAAGGTGTTCGTGGATTCATCCCAGCTTCAATGTTGGATACTCGTTTCGTACGTAACACTGAGCGTTTCGTAGGTCAAGAATTTGATGCTAAAATCAAAGAAGTTGATCCTAAAGAAAACCGCTTCATCCTTTCACGTCGTGAAGTTGTTGAAGCAGCTACTGCAGCAGCTCGTGCTGAAGTATTCGGTAAATTGGCTGTTGGTGATGTCGTAACTGGTAAAGTTGCTCGTATCACTAGCTTTGGTGCTTTCATCGACCTTGGTGGAGTTGACGGATTGGTTCACTTGACTGAATTGTCACACGAACGTAACGTATCACCTAAATCAGTTGTAACTGTTGGTGAAGAAATCGAAGTGAAGATCCTTGATCTTAACGAAGAAGAAGGACGCGTATCACTTTCACTTAAAGCAACAACACCTGGACCATGGGATGGCGTTGAGCAAAAATTGGCTAAAGGTGATGTAGTAGAAGGAACAGTTAAACGTTTGACTGACTTCGGTGCATTTGTTGAAGTGTTGCCAGGTATCGATGGACTTGTTCACGTATCACAAATTTCACACAAACGTATCGAAAATCCAAAAGAAGCTCTTACTGTTGGTCAAGAAGTTACTGTTAAAGTCCTTGATGTTAACGCTGACGCAGAACGTGTATCACTTTCTATCAAAGCTCTTGAAGAACGTCCAGCTCAAGAAGAAGGACAAAAAGAAGAAAAACGCGCTGCTCGTCCACGTCGTCCAAAACGTCAAGAAAAACGTGATTTCGAACTTCCAGAAACACAAACAGGATTCTCAATGGCTGACTTGTTCGGTGATATCGAACTTTAATCAAATTGATAATCACAAAATCCTTTGTTTAAAACAAGGGATTTTTCTTTTGTCTCTTTCCCATTTTTGATATAATAGTTCTATGTTAGATTCAGAAAAACAATCACAATATCAATTGTTAAATGAGGAACTCTCTTATTTACTTGAAGGTGAGAGCAATGTTCTTGCCAATCTTTCAAATGCTAGTGCCCTCCTAAAATCTCGCTTTCCGAATACTGTATTTGCAGGGTTTTATCTGTTTGATGGTAGCGAGTTGGTTTTAGGGCCTTTTCAGGGTGGTGTTTCTTGTATTCGCATTCCGCTTGGGAAAGGCGTGTGTGGAGAAGCTGCTGAGTTTCAAGAGACTGTTTTGGTTGGCGATGTGAGCACCTATCCAAACTACATTTCTTGTGATAGTATGGCAAAGAGTGAAATCGTGGTTCCCATGCTCAAGAATGGTCGATTGCTGGGTGTCTTAGACCTAGATTCTTCACTTATTGATGATTACAATGCCGTTGACCGTGATTACTTGGAACAATTTGTCGCTATTTTGCTTGAGAAGACAGAATGGGACTTTACGATGTTTGAGGAGAAAGCCTAATGTATCAAGCACTTTATCGAAAATATAGAAGCCAGACTTTTTCACAACTGGTAGGCCAAGAGGTTGTGGCTAAAACCCTAAAACAAGCGGTCGAGCAGGAAAAGATTAGTCATGCTTATCTTTTCTCAGGACCTCGTGGAACTGGGAAGACCAGTGTAGCCAAGATTTTTGCCAAGGCTATGAACTGTCCGAACCAAGTGGACGGAGAACCATGTAATAACTGCTATATCTGCCAAGCAGTGACAGAAGGTAGCTTAGAAGATGTTATCGAAATGGATGCGGCTTCGAATAACGGAGTTGATGAAATCCGAGAAATTCGGGATAAATCTACCTATGCTCCTAGTTTGGCACGTTATAAGGTCTATATCATAGACGAGGTTCATATGTTGTCTACAGGGGCTTTTAATGCGCTTTTAAAGACGCTAGAAGAACCAACTCAAAACGTTGTCTTTATCTTGGCGACCACCGAATTGCACAAGATTCCAGCAACTATTTTATCGCGTGTCCAACGTTTTGAGTTTAAGTCGATTCGAACTCAAGATATCACGGCACATATTCATCATATTTTAGAAAAAGAACATATCAGTTCTGAACCAGATGCTGTAGAAATTATTGCCAGACGAGCTGAAGGTGGAATGCGGGATGCCTTGTCTATTCTGGACCAAGCCTTGAGTTTGACACAGGGAAATGAGCTCACGACTGCTATCTCTGAGGAGATTACGGGTACCATTAGTCTATCAGCACTAGATGACTATGTAGCCGCCTTGTCTCAGCAGGATGTTTCAAAAGCGCTTGATTCTTTGAATCTTTTGTTTGAAAATGGCAAGAGCATGACTCGTTTTGTGACGGATCTCTTGCAGTATTTGCGTGATTTACTAGTTGTTCAGACAGGTGGCGAAAATACTCATCATAGTCCAGTTTTTATGGACAATCTAGCTCTTTCTCAGGAAAGTCTCTTTGAAATGATTCGCATAGCGACTGTGAGCTTGGCGGATATGAAAGCTAGCCTGCAACCTAAGATTTATGCTGAGATGATGACCATTCGTTTAGCTGAGACTAAGCCTGAACCAGTGCTTTCAGAAGCTGTCGAGAGTGAAATTTCTACACTAAGACAGGAAGTCGCTCGTCTCAAACAAGAACTTGCCAATGTTGGAACTGCTCCTAAACAAGTGGCGCCAGTCCCTAGCCGTCCAGCCACTTCTAAGACTGTCTATCGAGTAGACCGTAATAAGGTTCAGGCTATCCTACAAGAAGCTGTTGAAAATCCTGAATTGGCACGGCAAAACTTGATTCGCCTCCAGAATGCATGGGGAGAAGTGATCGAAAGCTTAGCTGGTCCTGATAAGGCTCTTCTCGTAGGTTCTCAACCAGTTGCGGCAAACGAACACCATGCTATTTTAGCCTTTGAGTCTAATTTCAATGCTGGGCAAACCATGAAACGGGATAACCTCAATACCATGTTTGGCAACATCCTCAGTCAGGCGGCTGGATTTTCACCTGAAATCCTGGCAATTTCCCTAGAGGAATGGAAAGAGGTTCGTGCAGCATTTTCAGCTAAAAACAAGTCTTCTCAAGCAGATCAAGAGGTAGAAGAAGAAAGTCTAATTCCAGAAGGATTCGAATTTTTGGCTGATAAAGTCATGGTCGAAGAAGACTAAAAGTGGATTTCATGGTACAATAATCCTATGACTAGACAACAATTTATCGTGATAGCACTATTTACTGCTGCTGAGACTTATTTTTTCAATGAAGCTTGGATGACTGGTCGCTATTTCATGGCAGCCTTTTGGGCCATTCTACTTTTTCGAAATTTTAGGTTAAGTTATGTAATGGGGAAAATAGTAGATGCCATTGATCAGCACCTAAACCGCAAGGATTAGTCACTAGCTTCTAAACAAAATCAAAGCCTTTTAGGCTTTTTTTGTTATACTAGTAGAGTATATTTATGGACCTTTTCTTGTATTTTTTGAGAAATGTAAGTGATTTCTCTAAGGATAAAGGAAGTAGGCCAGAAAAAGAAAGGAACTATCATGTCAGTATTAGAGATCAAAGATCTTCACGTTGAGATTGAAGGAAAAGAAATTTTGAAAGGGGTCAATCTGACTCTGAAAACAGGAGAAATCGCTGCTATCATGGGACCAAATGGTACTGGTAAATCGACTCTTTCTGCAGCTATCATGGGGAACCCTAACTATGAAGTTACCAAAGGGGAGGTCTTGTTTGATGGTGTAAACATCCTTGAATTGGAAGTGGATGAGCGTGCGCGTATGGGACTTTTCCTTGCTATGCAATACCCATCAGAAATTCCTGGAATCACCAATGCAGAGTTTCTTCGTGCAGCCATGAATGCTGGTAAAGAAGATGATGAGAAGATTTCAGTTCGTGAGTTCATCACTAAACTAGACGAGAAAATGGAATTGCTCAACATGAAAGAAGAGATGGCAGAGCGTTACCTCAACGAAGGTTTCTCTGGTGGTGAGAAAAAACGTAATGAAATTCTTCAACTCTTGATGTTGGAACCAACTTTTGCCCTTCTTGATGAGATTGACTCAGGTCTTGATATTGACGCTCTTAAAGTTGTATCGAAAGGTGTCAATGCTATGCGTGGCGAAGGTTTTGGTGCTATGATCATCACACACTACCAACGTCTTTTGAACTACATCACACCAGACGTGGTACACGTGATGATGGAAGGTCGTGTGGTTCTTTCTGGTGGTCCAGAATTGGCTGCCCGTTTGGAACGTGAAGGATACGCAAAACTAGCTGAAGAACTTGGCTACGACTACAAGGAAGAATTGTAATTCCCTCGTATCTTTTAGGAGAAGTAAATGACTAAAGAGAATATTAAACTTTTTTCAGAAATGCACGCTGAACCAAGCTGGTTGGCTGACCTCCGTCAAAAAGCTTTTGATAAGATTGAGAGTTTAGAGTTACCAGTTATCGAGCGTGTGAAATTTCACCGTTGGAATCTGGGAGATGGAACCATCACGGAAAGTGATCCTTCAGCAAATGTTCCTGACTTCACAGCTCTAGATAATCACTTGAAGTTGGTTCAAGTAGGAACGCAGACTGTTTTTGAACAAATTCCAGTTGAATTGGCTGAACAAGGAGTAATCTTTACAGACTTCCACTCAGCTTTAGAAGAAATTCCAGAGCTTATTGAGGAATTCTTCATGTCATCAGTTAAGTATGATGACGACAAGTTGGCAGCTTACCATACAGCTTACTTTAACAGTGGTGCTGTTCTCTACATTCCTGATAATGTTGAGATTACAGAACCAATTGAAGGTATTTTCTACCAAGACAGCGATAGCGATGTGCCATTTAACAAGCATATCCTTATCATTGCGGGTAAAAACTCTAAAATAAGCTATCTTGAACGTCTAGAGTCAAGAGGTGGAGGTAGTGCAAAAGCAACTGCCAATATCACAGTTGAAGTGATTGCTCGTTCTGGTGCGCAAGTGAAGTTTGCTGCCATTGATCGTCTGGGTGAAAATGTCACTGCCTACATTAGCCGTCGTGGTAAACTAGGCAGTGATGCCAGCATTGACTGGGCAATCGGTGTCATGAACGAAGGAAATGTCGTTGCGGACTTTGATAGCGACTTGATTGGAAATGGTAGCCATGCTGACCTTAAAGTCGTAGCTCTTTCAAGTGGTCGTCAGGTTCAAGGGATTGACACTCGTGTGACTAACTATGGTTGCAACTCAATCGGAAATATCCTCCAACATGGGGTCATCCTTGAAAAAGCAACCTTGACCTTCAACGGTATCGGACACATCATTAAGGGGGCTAAGGGAGCCGATGCGCAACAAGAGAGTCGTGTTCTCATGCTTTCAGACCAAGCACGTTCAGATGCCAACCCAATTCTTTTGATTGATGAAAATGATGTTACTGCAGGTCACGCGGCCTCTATTGGTCAAGTTGATCCAGAAGACATGTACTACCTCATGAGTCGTGGATTGGACAAGGCAACTGCAGAACGTTTAGTTGTTCGTGGTTTCCTTGGCTCCGTAATTGTTGAGATTCCAGTCAAAGAAGTTCGTGAAGAAATGATTGCAACCATCGAAGAAAAATTGTCAAAACGCTAAGGGGAAGCCTATGTTAGATGTAGAAGCGATTCGTAAGGATTTTCCAATTTTAGACCAGATTGTCAACGATGAACCTCTGGTCTATCTGGACAATGCTGCGACGACACAAAAACCACTAGCAGTTCTGGAAACAATCAACCGCTACTATAAGCAGGACAATGCCAATGTTCACCGTGGTGTTCATACCTTGGCTGAGCGAGCAACAGCTTCTTATGAAGCTGCTCGTGAAACCATTCGTAAGTTTATCCATGCAGGCTCTACAAAGGAAGTTCTCTTTACCAGAGGAACGACAACCAGCCTTAACTGGGTGGCACGCTTCGCTGAGGGAATCCTGACTGAGGGAGACCAGGTCTTGATTTCTGTCATGGAACACCATTCCAATATCATTCCTTGGCAGGAGGTCTGTCGCAAGACTGGGGCAGAGCTTGTCTATGTTTATCTCAAGGATGGAGCTCTGGATATGGATGACTTGCGAGCTAAATTGACTGATAAAGTCAAGTTTGTCTCCCTAGCTCACGCCTCAAATGTTCTTGGTGTAGTCAATCCTATCAAAGAAATCACGCAATTGGCCCACCAAGTTGGAGCTATCATGGTGGTGGATGGCGCTCAGTCTACGCCCCATATGAAGATTGATGTCCAGGACTTGGATGTGGACTTCTTTGCTTTTTCAGGTCACAAGATGGCTGGACCAACTGGTATTGGTGTTCTTTACGGTAAAGAAAAGTATCTGGAACAAATGTCACCAGTTGAGTTTGGTGGCGAGATGATTGATTTCGTCTATGAGCAATCTGCTAGTTGGAAGGAGTTGCCTTGGAAATTTGAGGCTGGAACGCCAAATATGGCAGGTGCTATCGGACTTGCTGCAGCAGTGGATTATCTAGAAAAGATTGGTATGGATGCCGTTGAAGCTCATGAACAGGAATTGATTGCATATGTCTTTCCAAAATTGCAGGCAATTGAGGGATTGACTATTTATGGTTCGCAGGACTTGGCTAAACGTTCAGGTGTGATTGCATTTAACCTAGGCGATCTTCATCCCCATGACCTAGCTACAGCACTGGATTATGAAGGGGTAGCAGTTCGTGCAGGTCATCATTGTGCTCAACCTTTGCTCCAATATTTGGAAGTTCCAGCAACAGCTCGTGCAAGTTTTTATATCTACAATACCAAGGCAGATTGTGACAAGCTAGTCGATGCCCTACAAAAGACAAAGGAGTTTTTCAATGGCACTTTCTAAACTAGATAGCCTTTATATGGCAGTGGTGGCAGACCATTCGAAAAATCCACATCACCAAGGGAAGTTAGAAGACGCTGAGCAAATCAGCCTCAACAATCCAACCTGTGGCGATGTTATTAATCTCTCTGTTAAGTTTGACGCAGAGGATCGTTTAGAAGATATCGCTTTTCTAAATTCAGGATGCACGATTTCAACTGCTTCTGCTAGTATGATGACAGATGCAGTTTTAGGCAAGACCAAACAAGAAATTTTAGAACTTGCAACTATTTTTTCTGAAATGGTTCAAGGGCAAAAAGATGAGCGTCAAGACCAACTTGGAGACGCGGCTTTCTTATCAGGTGTTGCCAAATTCCCTCAACGAATCAAGTGTGCAACTCTAGCTTGGAATGCCCTTAAGAAAACAATTGAAGATCAAGAAGAAAAATAAGAAACATAGAAATATATAATGAAAGAAAGGATATTATGGCTGAAGAAAGAGTAGAACCAAAACCAATTGACCTTGGTGAATATAAATTTGGTTTCCATGACGATGTAGAGCCTGTCCTATCGACAGGAAAAGGATTGAACGAAGAAGTCATTCGCGAATTATCAGCTGCTAAGGGTGAACCTGAGTGGATGTTAGAATTCCGTTTGAAGTCTTATGAAACCTTCAAAAAAATGCCTATGCAAACCTGGGGAGCAGACTTGTCAGAGATTGACTTTGATGACTTGATCTACTACCAAAAACCATCTGACAAACCAGCCCGTTCATGGGACGAAGTTCCTGAGAAAATCAAAGAAACCTTTGAACGTATCGGAATTCCAGAAGCTGAGCGTGCTTATCTAGCAGGAGCTTCTGCCCAGTATGAGTCAGAAGTGGTTTACCATAACATGAAGGAAGAGTTCCAGAAATTGGGGATTATCTTTACAGATACGGATTCTGCCCTCAAGGAATACCCAGACTTGTTTAAACAATACTTCGCTAAGTTGGTACCGCCAACAGATAACAAATTGGCTGCCCTCAACTCAGCAGTATGGTCTGGTGGAACCTTTATCTACGTGCCAAAAGGTGTCAAAGTAGATATTCCACTTCAAACCTACTTCCGTATCAATAACGAAAATACAGGTCAGTTCGAACGTACCTTGATTATCGTTGATGAAGGAGCGAGTGTCCACTACGTAGAAGGCTGTACAGCGCCAACTTATTCAAGTAACAGCTTGCACGCTGCCATTGTAGAAATTTTCGCTTTGGACGGAGCTTATATGCGTTATACAACCATCCAAAACTGGTCTGATAATGTCTATAACTTGGTAACAAAACGTGCCAAAGCTTTGAAAGATGCAACTGTTGAGTGGATCGATGGAAACTTAGGTGCCAAAACAACTATGAAATACCCATCTGTTTACCTAGATGGAGAAGGAGCACGTGGTACCATGCTTTCAATCGCCTTTGCTAACGCAGGGCAACATCAGGATACTGGTGCCAAGATGATCCACAACGCCCCACATACAAGCTCGTCTATCGTGTCTAAATCCATCGCTAAAGGCGGAGGAAAGGTCGACTACCGTGGACAAGTAACCTTTAACAAGAACTCTAAGAAATCTGTTTCTCACATCGAGTGTGATACCATTATCATGGATGACTTATCAGCATCAGATACTATTCCATTTAATGAAATCCACAACTCGCAAGTTGCTTTGGAGCACGAAGCTAAGGTTTCTAAGATTTCAGAAGAACAACTATACTACCTCATGAGCCGTGGTTTGTCAGAATCTGAGGCAACAGAGATGATCGTTATGGGGTTTGTCGAACCCTTCACAAAAGAACTTCCAATGGAATATGCAGTTGAGCTGAACCGCTTGATTAGCTATGAAATGGAAGGATCTGTCGGATAAAACTCAAAAGGAGAAGCAAATGGGATTCTTAAAAAAATTATTTGGTAATGTTGAAAAAGCGAATAAAGGTGAAATTCCTGCTGAGGAAATTGTTCCACCTTTCACAATTGATTTAGTAGAAGAAGCAGATGATTATTGGAGACAAATGGAACAAAACCTTTTGATAAACGCTGTAAAAGCTGCTGGTGGTCCTGAGGCAGTAGAACGTGCTTTTGTTCTTGCTAATTTCAAGGAAAATCAAGAAACCTTTGAGCTCTTTTATCAGGTAAATGGTCAACTTCTTTCATGGAGAGAGATGGATGCGACTGTTGTCGATAAAATCAGCAATCAACTCCTTCCGCAAGCGGCAGAAGTAGCGCGTGCAGTAAATGAAAATTATGAAGAGGCAAATGTACCAGTAATCCAGTACGCTATGCTTCAGTTTGAAACTGCAACCATGGCTTGGTTTGGTCGGAAGCTGACAACAGCTTCTCCAGAAGCACAACTGACTTTTGAAGAATTGGTATCTGGTTGGCGCGCTATTTTGGAACAAGAAGTTCCCAATCGTCCTTTAGATAGTGACCGTCCCTTCCCTTATTTTGAAGTTTAAAAAATCCCAAATCCCCAAAAAACTTTCAATGGAGTATACTGTTGAACCTACTCGCTTGATAGGTAACTAATTGAAAGAATCAGTGGGTAAAAATGCAAATTCTGAACAGAAATCCTTTCTGTTCAGAATTTTTTTCAAAAAAGAACCTAATAAATATTCACAAAACTGTTTTTATATGGTAAAATAAAACAATTACATTTAGTGGAGATGAAGTATGAATATTTTTAGAACCAAGGATGTTAGTCTGAGACAGACAGAGATGCATCGCCATTTGAAATTGTGGGATTTGATTCTTCTAGGGATTGGTGCCATGGTGGGGACAGGGATTTTCACCATTACAGGAACAGCAGCGGCTACCTTAGCTGGTCCCTCATTAGTGATTTCCATTGTGATTTCTGCTCTGTGTGTTTCTCTATCAGCCCTCTTTTTCGCAGAATTTGCCTCTCGTGTGCCTGCTACTGGTGGTGCTTATAGTTACCTCTATGCGATTTTAGGAGAATTGCCAGCCTGGATTGCTGGCTGGTTGACCATTATGGAATTCATGACGGCTGTTTCAGGTGTGGCGTCTGGCTGGGCTGCTTACTTTAAGGGATTACTCAGTAATTATGGTATCTCCATGCCCCAAGCCTTGAATGGAACCTTTAACCCTGAACAAGGTACCTATATCGATCTTCTGCCTATTTTAGTACTGACCTTGGTAACGGGATTGGTTTTATTAAATTCCAAGGCAGCTTTGAGATTTAAT
The DNA here is from genome assembly GCF_001812375.1 of Streptococcus sp. HMSC077F03. Taxonomy (GTDB): domain Bacteria; phylum Bacillota; class Bacilli; order Lactobacillales; family Streptococcaceae; genus Streptococcus; species Streptococcus oralis_S. The sequence continues at coordinate 352,815 of NZ_KV808793.1, read as the reverse complement.
TCGCTTTTAGTGGTCTTGAAATTTTCAGCTCTCGCCTTATTTATCCTAGTTGGTATTTGGTACATCAAGCCTGAAAATTGGACGAATTTTGCTCCATTTGGTTTTGGCCAACTATATGGTGGAAGTACTGGGATTATGGCGGGTGCATCTTTGATGTTCTTTGGATTTCTCGGATTTGAGTCAATTTCCATGGCAGTTGATGAAATTCAAAGTCCGCAAAAAAATATTCCTCGTGGAATCGTGCTTTCTCTGACAATCGTCACCATTCTCTATGCCTTGGTAACCTTAGTATTGACAGGGATTGTTCACTATAGTAAGCTCAATGTGGACGATGCAGTAGCATTTTCATTACGGAGTATTGGTATCGGCTGGGCCGCAAATTATGTTTCGCTTGTAGCCATTCTAACCCTGATAACCGTATGTATCTCCATGACTTATGCTTTGTCTCGGATGATTTATAGTTTAGCGCGTGATGGACTTTTACCTCAAAGTTTCAAACAATTAAGCAAGACCAGTCGCGTTCCCAAAAATGCAACCCTCTTGACAGGAGTTGCTGCAGCCATTGCTGCAGGAGTCTTTCCTCTAGCCAGTATTGCAGCCTTCTTAAATATCTGTACCTTAGCTTATCTCATTTTGCTAGCCTATGGAATAATAAAACTCAGAAAGGATAAGGGCATGCCAAAAGAGGGAGAGTTTAAAACTCCCTTGGTGCCACTCTTGCCAATTCTTTCCATTCTTATCTGTGTTTCCTTTATGCTTCAATATAGTCTAGATACCTGGATTGCCTTTGGCATTGCTCTTCTAGTTGGTCTAGTCATTTACTTTGCTTATGGGTTCCGCCATTCAACCCTCGCAGAAGCAGAATAAAAGCTGGGAATTCCCAGCTTTTTTAATCTTTCACATAAGTAAATCCTTCACCCAGAATTTCATGAGCCTCAGTGATGGTGATAAAGGCTTGAGGATCAATTTTGTGAATCATATCTTTCATTTTAACGATTTCGTTTCGACCGACGATACAGTAGATAATTTTTAGATCCTTTTTGCTGTAGTATCCTTGACCAGATATAAAGGTAACGCCACGTCCGAGTTCATCGTTAATCTCTTTGGCCAATTGATCAGGATATTGGGTAATAATCATAAATCCTTTACCAGCATAACCTCCTTCGCCTATCAAGTCGATAACACGAGCGATGATAAAGTCAAACAAGAGGGTATAGGTAACTAGACGAAGATCCTGGAAGATAATCAAAATCAACATTAGGATAAAAAAGTCAATCCCAAAGAGCAATTTACCAATCGAAATATTGGTGTATTTGTTGAGGATACGGGCAACGATATCAGAGCCACCAGTGGTTCCACCAGCATTAAAGATAATCCCTAAACCAACCCCCAGTAAGACTCCTGAGACTAAAGCAACAATGATGAGATCACCTTGCAAGTCGATGTGCAAAGGAATACGCTCAAAAATTGCTAGCCAAACGGAAAGTGAAATAGATCCAAGAAGGCTGGAGTAGAGGGTCTTAGGTCCAAATATTTTCCAAGCCAGGATAAATAAAGGGATATTAATCAAGAGGTTCATCAATGAGACAGGAATCTTAAAAAGGTAGTAGGTAATCAAGGTAATACCTGTCGCCCCTCCCTCAAATAAATGATAAGGAACAACAAAGTAGGTAAGACCGAAGGCATAGATAGCAGCTCCAAGAATAATGGTGATAATCGGTTGAAGTTTTCGAATCATGGCTGTTCCTCACTTTTCTATAGATAGATTATACCAAAAATTCAGTTCTTTTCATCGGATCACTTATGATTTTTTATCATTTTTTTGATATAATAAAGGAGAAAATCCCAATCCTATCGAGAAGAATAGAAAGATTGAATTATGACACAAGTAAAAATTGTAACGGACTCTTCTGTTACTATCGAACCAGAAGTAGTTAAAGAATTAAATATCACAGTTGTCCCTCTATCAGTTATGATTGATAGTGTGCTTTATTCGGATGCAGATTTGAAAGAGGGAGAATTCCTTCATCTTATGCAACAAAGTAAGAATCTGCCTAAAACAAGCCAGCCCCCTGTGGGAGTGTTTGCTGAGGTCTTTGAAGAACTAAGTAAAGACGGCAGTCAAATTATCGCGATTCACATGTCCCATGCCTTGTCTGGAACTGTTGAAGCTGCTCGCCAAGGGGCAAGTCTCTCAACTGCTGATGTAACGGTTATTGATAGTTCCTTTACAGATCAAGCGATGAAGTTCCAAGTTGTTGAAGCCGCAAAACTTGCTAAAGAAGGTAAAGACTTAGAAACGATCTTAGCTCATGTAGAGGACGTTAAAAATCATACAGAACTCTATATTGGTGTTTCGACGCTAGAAAACTTAGTTAAGGGTGGTCGTATTGGACGTGTGACAGGATTACTAAGCTCACTCTTGAATATTCGTGTAGTAATGCAGATGAAAAACCACGAACTCCAACCAATCGCCAAAGGACGTGGAGCGAAAACTTTCAAAAAGTGGCTTGAGGAATTAACCGAGACTCTTTCCAAAAAATCAGTTGCAGAAATTGGAATTTCCTATGCTGGAACGAACGAATGGGCGAATGAGATGAAGGCATTATTGCAACCTTATGTTGAGAAGCCAATCTCTGTATTGGAAACTGGCTCTATTATTCAAACTCATACTGGAGAGAATGCTTGGGCGATTCTAATTCACTACAATTCCTAAAAAAATAGAGAAAAAATGGTCAAAATAGTGTTTTTGACTTGACCTATAACCGATTTTAGGATATGATTATATTTGTTAATTAGAAATTATTTGGAGGATTTGTTAACATGGCAAACAAACAAGATTTGATCGCTAAAGTAGCAGAAGCTACAGAATTGACTAAGAAAGATTCAGCAGCAGCAGTTGACGCTGTATTTGCAGCAGTAACTGAATACCTTGCAGCTGGTGAAAAAGTTCAATTGATCGGTTTCGGTAACTTTGAAGTTCGTGAGCGTGCTGCACGTAAAGGTCGCAACCCACAAACTGGTAAAGAAATCAAAATCGCAGCTTCTAAAGTTCCAGCATTCAAAGCTGGTAAAGCTCTTAAAGACGCTGTTAAATAATGAATTTTCAAAAAATCTATTGTATCAAGCTTCATTGCTTGGTCGATAGGTTTTTTTTGTTGCTTTGGGGTATTTTTGGGGCAAAAAGAAAAAAGAAAAAGGTTCCCATGGATGAGAACCTTCTTTTCATTAGTTTTTAGAAGCTGCTTGGAATTCAGGGTTTTTCCATGCTTCATCAATGATAGCTTGCAATTCTTTAGCTGATGCTTGCATTTTTTGAGTTTCAGCATCGTTCAATGGGATGTTAACTGGACGAACAATACCGTGTGCACCAACAACAGCTGGTTGACCGATAAAGACGTTTTTAACACCGTATTGACCTTCTTGGAAGACTGAAAGTGGAAGTACTGCATTTTCGTCATCAAGGATTGCTTTTGTGATACGAGCAAGCGCTACAGCGATACCATAGTATGTAGCTCCTTTTTTGTTGATGATTGTGTAGGCAGCGTCACGAACACCTTCGAACAATTCAATCAATTCAGCTTCTTGAACGTTTTGAGTATCTTTAAGGAATTCTTCAAGGTTTACACCAGCGATGTTAGCGTGTGACCAAACCGCAAATTCAGAATCTCCGTGTTCACCCATGATGTAGGCGTGAACTGAACGAGCATCAACATCCAATTTTTCAGCAAGTGCTTGACGGAAACGTGCTGAGTCAAGTGAAGTACCTGAACCGATAACACGTTCTTTAGGGAATCCAGAGAATTTCCAAGTTGAGTAAGTCAAAACGTCAACTGGGTTAGCTGCAACAAGGAAGATACCATCGAAACCTGATTCAACAACTTGTGTTACGATTGATTTGTTGATAGCCAAGTTTTTACCTACAAGGTCAAGGCGAGTTTCACCCGGTTTTTGAGGAGCACCTGCAGTGATAACAACAAGGTCAGCGTCTGCACAGTCAGAGTATTGAGCAGCGTAGATTTTTTTAGGTGAAGTGAAGGCAAGGGCGTGGCTAAGGTCAAGCGCATCACCAACAGCTTTTTCGTGCAATTGTGGAATTTCGATAATTCCAAGCTCTTGTGCAATTCCTTGGTTAACAAGTGCGAAAGCGTAAGATGAACCTACGGCACCGTCACCAACAAGGATCACTTTTTTGTGTTGTTTAGTTGAAGTCATTATCTAAACATCTCCTTCATTTTTTTTTAGGGGAATCCCCAGACACTTTCATTCTATCACTTTTAAAAAGCTTTGTCACGAATATTCTATTCGGTCATCGATGTAAACGTTTTAGTGATTTCCAAAGACTGAAATGAAGGACGAATTATGGTATAATATATCTAATTACTAATAGTGAAATGAGGCATTTATGAATGCAGGATAGAAATTTAGTGAATGTCAATCTGACAAAGGAGATGAAGACCAGCTTTATCGACTACGCCATGAGCGTTATCGTTGCGCGGGCCCTTCCTGATGTTCGAGATGGCTTAAAACCTGTTCACCGTCGTATTCTATACGGAATGAATGAACTAGGTGTTACACCAGACAAACCTCATAAAAAATCAGCCCGTATTACAGGGGATGTTATGGGTAAATACCACCCACACGGAGATTCCTCTATTTACGAAGCCATGGTTCGTATGGCTCAGTGGTGGAGCTACCGTTACATGCTTGTTGATGGGCATGGAAACTTTGGTTCTATGGACGGGGACGGTGCTGCCGCGCAGCGGTACACTGAGGCACGTATGAGCAAGATTGCTCTGGAAATGCTTCGTGACATCAATAAAAACACAGTTGATTTCGTAGATAACTACGATGCTAACGAACGTGAACCCTTGGTTTTGCCAGCTCGTTTTCCAAACCTTTTGGTCAATGGGGCAACTGGTATCGCTGTTGGGATGGCAACCAATATTCCACCTCACAACTTGGGTGAAACCATTGATGCAGTGAAGTTGGTTATGGATAATCCTGAAGTGACGACTAAGGACTTGATGGAAGTCTTGCCTGGTCCAGATTTTCCGACTGGTGCTCTTGTCATGGGGAAATCAGGTATCCATAAGGCTTATGAGACTGGTAAAGGTTCCATTGTCCTTCGTTCTCGTACAGAGATTGAAACCACTAAGACGGGTCGTGAGCGGATTGTTGTAACGGAATTCCCTTATATGGTTAATAAAACCAAGGTACATGAGCATATTGTTCGCTTGGTTCAGGAAAAACGAATTGAGGGCATTACAGCCGTACGTGATGAGTCCAACCGTGAAGGCGTTCGCTTTGTAATCGAGGTTAAACGCGATGCATCTGCCAACGTTATCCTTAACAACCTCTTCAAGATGACCCAGATGCAAACCAACTTTGGTTTCAACATGTTGGCGATTGAAAATGGCGTGCCAAAAATCTTGTCCCTTCGTCAAATTTTGGATGCTTATATCGAGCACCAAAAAGAAGTGGTTGTTCGCCGTACTCGTTTTGACAAGGAAAAAGCAGAAGCGCGTGCGCACATCTTAGAAGGTCTTCTAATTGCACTTGACCATATCGACGAAGTGATTCGTATTATCCGTGCAAGTGAAACAGATGCCGAAGCACAAGCTGAGTTGATGAGCAAGTTTAAGCTTTCAGAGCGTCAAAGTCAAGCTATCCTTGATATGCGTCTTCGTCGTTTGACAGGATTGGAACGTGATAAGATTCAGTCTGAATATGATGAATTAATTGCCTTGATTGCAGATTTGGCTGATATTCTTGCCAAACCTGAGCGCGTGGCGCAAATCATCAAAGAGGAATTGGACGAAGTCAAACGCAAGTTTGGTGACAAGCGTCGTACGGAGTTGATGATCGGAGAAGTCTTAACTCTTGAAGATGAAGATTTGATTGAAGAAACGGATGTCTTGATTACCCTATCTAACAAGGGCTATATCAAACGTTTGGACCAAGGTGAGTTCACTGCTCAAAAACGTGGTGGCCGTGGAGTTCAAGGTACGGGAGTTAAGGATGATGACTTTGTGCGTGAGTTGGTTTCAACCAGCACCCATGATCATTTGCTCTTCTTTACTAATAAAGGACGCGTATACCGACTAAAAGGTTATGAAATCCCTGAATATGGTCGTACCGCTAAGGGATTGCCAGTTGTCAATCTATTGAAGTTGGACGAAGGTGAGAGTATTCAGACCATTATCAACGTTGAGTCTGAACGTAGTGATGACGCCTATCTCTTCTTCACAACCCGTCACGGTATCGTGAAACGAACCAGTGTTAAAGAGTTCGCTAATATTCGTCAAAATGGACTGAAAGCTTTGAATCTCAAGGATGAAGATGAACTGATTAATGTCTTGCTGACAGAAGAAGATACGGATATTATCATTGGTACCAAGTTTGGTTATGCCGTTCGCTTTAATCAATCAGCTGTTCGTGGCATGAGCCGTATCGCGACAGGTGTCCGAGGAGTCAATCTTCGTGACGGTGACACAGTAGTTGGTGCTAGCGTGATTACAAACCAAGACGAAGTTCTTATCATCACTGAAAAAGGATATGGTAAACGTACACTTGCTACTGAATATCCTACTAAAGGCCGTGGTGGTAAAGGGATGAAGACAGCCAATGTTGCTGAGAAGAATGGTCCTCTGGCAGGTCTTCTTACTGTTAAAGGAGATGAAGACCTGATGATTATCACAGATACAGGTGTCATGATCCGTACTAACGTTGCCAATATTTCACAAACTGGACGCTCAACTATGGGAGTTAAGGTGATGCGTCTAGATCAGGATGCTAAGATTGTGACCTTTACAACGGTTGCTGCGGCAGAAAAAGAAGAAGTTGGGACTGAAATTGAAACAGAAGGTGAAGTATAATGTCTCATAAAAAAACGAAAAATAAGAAGAATAAGCGCAGAAATCTATTTATTAATATTTTAGCAGGTTTCTTAATTCTTTTATCGCTAGCTTTAATTTTTAATTCAAAAATTCGCGATATCTTTTTGGTCTGGAATACCAATAAATACCAAGTCAATCAAGTCACTAAGGAAAATATAGATGAAAATCTAAAAACCGAAGGGAATTTTGATTTTGACTCTGTTAAGTCTATTTCATCCGAAGCTGTATTGGCTTCACAATGGGATGCTCAGAAACTTCCCGTTATTGGAGGTATTGCTATTCCCGAAGTGGAGATAAACTTACCGATTTTTAAAGGTTTGGATAATGTAAACTTGTTCTACGGAGCAGGGACCATGAAACCAGATCAAAAAATGGGAGAAGGCAACTATTCTCTAGCAAGTCACCATATCTTTACTGCTGAAAATGCCAGTCAAATGCTCTTCTCACCTTTGGTCAATGCCAAAGCGGGTATGAAAATTTATCTGACGGATAAGGATAAAGTTTATACTTATGAGATTACAGAAGTAAAACGTGTTACACCAGACCGTGTAGACGAAATCGATGATCGTATTGGTGTGCAGGAAATTACTTTGGTTACTTGTGTTGATTATGATGAAACCGAGCGTATAATCGTCAAAGGTATCTTTAAAGAATCAAAAGCTTATTCTGAGACTTCTGAGGATATTTTGAAGGCCTTTAATCAACCGTATAGACAACGATATTAAGAATGAACCAGTGAAGTGCTATTTCACTGGTTTTTTATATGAATAAATAGAATCAAAATAGTTCTTATGAAAAAGGTTTGTAAGCCTTACGATATAGATTTTTAAGATAAATATTTTAGAAATTTACAGAAAACGCTTTCGAGAAAATAAGAATTATGTTATAATTATCACAAATAAAAGTTTTAGGAGTTTTTTATGGTCTCTTCAGAATTTATTTCAAAGATTGAATTTGCTTGCAAGAAGAAAGAAAGTCTTTATAGCCAAAGTAAGTTTAAGTATGCGATTCGTTCCATGTTTGCAGGTGCCTTTTTAACATTTAGTACGGCTGCGGGTGCGGTTGGGGCTGACTTGATTAATAAGATCGCTCCAGGTAGTGGACGTTTCCTCTTCCCATTTGTTTTTGCTTGGGGATTGGCCTACATTGTTTTCTTGAATGCTGAGCTGGTAACTTCGAATATGATGTTTTTGACAGCTGGTAGTTTCTTGAAAAAAATCTCTTGGAGAAAAACAGCTGAGATTTTACTTTACTGTACCTTGTTCAACCTTATCGGAGCTTTGATAGCAGGTTGGGGCTTTGCCCACTCAGCAGCCTATGCAAATCTAACACATGATAGCTTCATTTCAGGGGTTGTAGAGATGAAGTTAGGTCGTTCCAATGAGTTAGTCTTACTTGAAGGTATTTTAGCCAATATCTTTGTAAACATTGCCATTCTTTCATTTGTTTTGGTGAAAGACGGTGGGGCTAAACTTTGGCTTGTTTTGTCAGCAATTTACATGTTTGTATTCTTAACAAACGAACACATTGCTGCGAACTTTGCTTCTTTTGCGATTGTTAAGTTTAGTGTTGCTGCTGATTCAATTGCTAACTTTGACATACCTAATATTCTTCGTCACTGGGGTGTAACCTTTGTCGGGAACTTTATCGGAGGAGGTCTCTTGATGGGCTTGCCATACGCCTTCCTCAATAAAAACGAAGATACTTATGTAGATTAAAAAACGGGCACGAGTTATATCGTGCTTTTTTGTTTGATGTGTAAGACTAGCCATAGTTGTTCCTTATATCAAAATATAGAAAAACGGTATTGGAAAAGGCTAGCCTAAGATGATACAATATCCCTAATGAAGCTATTTGGAGGTCGTCATATGACTCGTGATTTTAAATTTGAAACTCTACAATTACATGCTGGGCAAGTAGTTGATCCAGCGACCAAGTCTCGTGCAGTACCGATTTATCAAACAACATCCTTCGTTTTTGATGACACGCAAGAAGGTGCCGATTTGTTTGCCTTGAGAAAACCAGGCAATATCTATACTCGTATTACCAACCCTACAACAGCAGCCTTTGAGGAAAGAATCGCTGCTCTTGAAGGTGGTGTTGGAGCACTAGCGACAGCATCAGGTATGGCTGCTGTAACCTACACTATTTTGGCGCTTGCTCACGCAGGTGACCATGTGGTGGCTGCGTCAACTATTTACGGTGGGACCTTCAACCTCTTGAAAGAAACCCTTCCTCGTTATGGGATTACAACAACCTTTGTGGATGTGGATAATTTGGAGGAAGTAGAAGCAGCTATCAATGACAATACCAAACTTGTCTTGATTGAAACCTTGGGGAATCCCTTGATTAACATTCCTGACTTAGAAAAATTGGCTGAGATTGCGCATAAGCACAATATTCCTCTCATTTCAGACAACACTTTTGCCACACCATATTTGATTAACGTCTTCTCTCACGGTGTAGATATTTCCATTCACTCAGCAACTAAGTTTATCGGTGGGCACGGTACGACTATTGGAGGAGTGATTGTCGATAGCGGTCGTTTTGACTGGGCAGCTTCAGGGAAATTCCCTCAATTTGTTGAGGAAGACCCAAGTTACCACAACTTGAGCTATACTCGTGATGTGGGTGCAGCAGCCTTTATTATCGCTGTTCGTGTTCAATTGCTCCGTGATACAGGTGCTGCCTTGTCACCATTTAATGCCTTTCTCTTGCTCCAAGGGCTTGAAACTCTCTCTCTTCGTGTTGAACGTCACGTGCAAAATGCAGAGAAAATTGTTGATTTCCTTGTCAACCATCCTAAGGTAGAAAAAGTCAACTATCCAAAACTAGCGGACAGCCCATATCATGCCTTGGCTGAGAAATATTTGCCAAAAGGTGTTGGTTCAATCTTTACCTTCCATGTCAAAGGTGGAGAGGCAGAAGCTCGTAAAGTAATTGATAATTTGGAAATCTTCTCTGACCTTGCGAACGTTGCAGATGCCAAATCGCTTGTTGTTCATCCAGCGACAACCACTCACGGTCAGTTGTCAGAAAAAGATCTAGAAGCAGCAGGTGTCACACCAAACCAAATCCGCTTGTCAATCGGTCTTGAAAATGTAGAGGATTTGATTGAAGATTTGCGCTTGGCCTTGGAAAAAATTTAAAGTAAAAGATATAAACAGTGGGTTTCGACTCACTGTTTTTGATTTTCCCTCAGGCATGATATAATGGTTAGAGAAGTCTAGAAAGAGGAAAGATATGAACGAAATCAAATGTCCAAATTGTGGGGAAGTCTTTACAGTAAATGAGAGCCAGTATGCAGAACTTTTATCCCAAGTGAGAACAGCTGAGTTTGATAAGGAATTACATGATCGAATGAAGCAGGAGCTGGCCTTGGCTGAGCAAAAGGCTATGAATGAGCAACAGACTAAACTGGCTCAAAAAGACCAAGAAATTGCGCAACTGCAGAGTCAAATCCAAAACTTTGATACAGAGAAAGAGTTGGCCAAGAAAGAAGTTGAACAGACAAGTCATCAGGCTTTATTGGCAAAGGACAAGGAAGTACAGGCCTTGGAAAGCCAATTGGCCACCTTGCGTTTGGAGCATGAAAATCAACTGCAAAAGACCCTTTCAGACTTAGAAAAAGAACGCGATCAGGTCAAAAACCAGCTCCTCTTGCAAGAAAAGGAAAATGAGTTGTCTTTGGCTTCTGTTAAGCAAAATTACGAAGCCCAGCTTAAGGCAGCTAGTGAACAAGTCGAATTTTACAAGAATTTCAAAGCCCAACAATCCACAAAAGCTATCGGTGAAAGTTTGGAACAGTATGCAGAGAGTGAGTTTAACAAGGTACGTAGTTTCGCCTTTCCAAATGCCTATTTTGAGAAGGATAACAAGCTCTCTGCACGTGGTTCTAAGGGGGACTTTATCTTCCGTGATTTTGATGAAAATGGTCTAGAATTCATTTCCATCATGTTTGAAATGAAAAATGAAGCTGATGGCACAAAAAGTAAACATAAGAATGCCGATTTCTACAAAGAGTTGGATAAGGACAGACGAGAAAAAAACTGTGAGTATGCAGTTTTAGTAAGTATGCTTGAAGCTGATAACGACTACTTTAACACAGGGATTGTGGATGTCAGTCATGAGTATGAAAAGATGTATGTGGTTCGTCCCCAGTTCTTTATCCAGTTGATTGGTCTCTTGCGTAATGCAGCGCTTAATTCCCTAGAATACAAACAAGAATTGGCCTTGGTTCGAGAGCAAAATATCGATATTACACATTTTGAAGAAGACTTGGATGCCTTCAAAGTAGCTTTTGCCAAAAACTACAACTCTGCTTCGACCAACTTTGGTAAAGCAATCGATGAAATCGACAAGGCCATCAAACGAATGGAAGAGGTCAAGAAATTCCTAACCACATCCGAAAACCAACTCCGCCTCGCTAATAACAAGTTGGAAGATGTTTCAGTTAAAAAATTGACCCGAAAAAATCCAACTATGAAAGCGAAGTTTGAAGCGCTGAAGGGCGAGTGAGATTACCTTAAAAACAGGAGTTACTATGAAAAAATCTTTGAAATTCTTGGAAATTTATATTGCTTATTTACCATTAGTTGTATTTTTTCTTAATCTCCTATATGGTCTTTTAAATATTGAAGGCGTAGGCGATACTGACTCAAGATATAATTTATTCTTTGCTATTTTTGGATTTATTCCAACTATATTCGGTTATGGAATTAGTTTTTTGGCTAATCTTTTGGTGGGGATATCTTATGTGCGAAAAGCAAAAAATGAATCGAAACGCTCCATTGCTTTCCTATTGATTGGAAATATTTTTTTAGCAATTTTTCTGATGTTTTTGCTAAGATTTAAAATGATTGTTTCCTTTGACTTTATAAAAGATATTGACCTTTGGAGTTTCATTTTTTCATTATTTTTATTTCCGTATTTAGATTGGATTTATCAAAAGGAAGACTATAATCCAAAATTAAGTCGTAAGTTACTTATTCTATTTTTGATTGGGATTTTTTCTCCACTTATAGGAAATACAATTCAAACCCACTTTAGAAATAATGCTAAAGTTCAACAATTAAAAGAGTTTTATTCTTCTAGGGGAATGAATTATGATGTTGCTCTTAAAAGAGTAGAAATAGATAGTAATGTTTCAGATATTAGTATTTTTGAAGTATCGGATAATGGAATGACTATCCAAGTAGGTGCTAAGTACATTCGTCAAAAATTAACACAGGTCAGTTTCATTAATGAGAATTATGGTTTTAAAGAATTCTTGAGGCTTTCTGCATCAAGCCAAGAAGCTCAGACAGTTCTGAATGATTTTAAATCAGCTGTAGAAAGTGCAATACAAAAGAAAGGATATGATTTAGTAGTTATTGATGATAAAGAACAGCCATTAGCTAGCCCTGGTTTTAAAATATCAAATTCATATAGGATAACTCCTTTAATAAAAGAAAAGGCTCTTCAAAATCAAAATTCATGTCAGTAAAGAAAAACAAGCTTTTAGAGGATATGCGACTCTTTCTGTTAAAGACTTTATGAAGGAGGGAGCACTTTGCTTGCATTTAACACTTAGCAAAATCAACCTATTGGAACTAGGAGATATTGATTTTTCAAGCTTTCCAGATGGATATTACAACATAAATGCTGACTACTTTTTGGTTGTTAATGGAAAATATAAGCAACTTGAAAAGGATGATAATTTTGAATATATTTTACCAATTGAGTCGGGTAAACCATTTTACTCTGAGGATTTATATGATATTAAAAAAATTGATTTAAACAATGAGGAATAGAAGTGAAAGGGAAATTAGAAACAACACATGAACGGTATTATCAACTTAAAAAAAGAAGCGGGGATGACCTCGCACGATGCGGTTTTTAAGCTGCGCAAGATTTTGGGAACCAAGAAGATTGGTCATGGTGGGACCTTGGATCCAGATGTGGTGGGTGTTTTGCCTATTGCGGTGGGTAAGGCGACACGCATGGTCGAGTTTATGCAGGATGAGGGTAAGGTCTATGAGGGGGAAATCACTCTTGGTTATTCAACGACGACTGAGGATGCCAGCGGAGAAGTGGTCGCAGAGACACCCGTTTTGTCTCCCTTGGATGAAACCATTGTCGATGAAGCGATTGCGAGTCTGACCGGACCTATTACCCAGATTCCGCCTATGTATTCGGCTGTCAAGGTTAATGGTCGCAAGCTCTATGAGTATGCGCGTGCTGGTCAGGAAGTGGAGCGTCCAGAACGTCAGGTGACTATTTATCAATTTGAGCGGACTAGTTCGATTTCTTATGACGATCACCTCGCACGTTTTACATTTCGTGTGAAATGCAGTAAGGGGACTTATATCCGTACCTTGTCAGTTGACTTGGGAGAGAAGCTTGGTTATGTGGCCCATATGTCCCATCTGACACGGACTAGTGCTGCAGGGTTACAACTGGAGGATGCTCTTACCTTGGACGAAATTGCTGAAAAAGTGGAGGCTGGTCAACTGGACTTTCTCCATCCTCTTGAAATTGGAACGGGGGATCTTGTCAAAGTTTTCCTAAGTCCTGAAGAGGCTACAGAAGTGCGCTTTGGTCGTTTTATCAAGCTAGACCAAACGGACCAAGAATTAGCTGCCTTTGAGGGAGATACATTGCTAGCCATTCTAGAAAAAAGGGGCAATCTCTACAAGCCAAGAAAGGTTTTTGGCTAGTCTAACTGGAGTGTGGGGATGGATTTGTTTCCCCTAGACTATCCAAATCAGACTATAAATTTTGCAAAAAATGTGATAGAATAGACGACGGATAAAAAAACGGAGGATAGCATGCAAAATAGACCAATCATTATCGGAGTGACAGGTGGTTCTGGTGGAGGAAAAACAAGTGTTTCAAGAGCCATTTTATCGCACTTTCCTGATGAAAAGATTTCCATGATTGAGCATGATTCATACTACAAGGATCAGTCTCACTTGACCTTTGAAGAGCGTGTCAAAACCAATTACGACCATCCATTTGCCTTTGATACAGACCTGATGATCGAGCAGATTAAGGAATTGTTGGCAGGGCGCCCAGTGGACATCCCGACTTATGACTATACAGAACATACACGGAGTAGCAAGACCTATCGTCAGGAGCCTCAGGATGTCTTTATCGTTGAGGGGATTTTGGTCTTGGAGGACAAGCGTCTGCGCGATTTGATGGATATCAAGATTTTTGTGGATACAGATGATGATGTGCGTATTATTCGTCGGATCAAGCGTGATATGGAAGAGCGTGGCCGTAGTCTGGATAGCGTGATTGACCAATATCTAGGTGTGGTCAAACCTATGTACCACCAGTTCATTGAGCCGACCAAGCGTTATGCCGATATCGTCATTCCTGAAGGGGTCAGCAATACTGTTGCTATCGACCTTTTGACCACCAAAATTGCAAAGATTTTGGAAGAAGCACGAAACAGCAAATAATCAGATGAGGAGGCAATGCCTCCTTTTTCTATTTTTCCTTTGGTTTCAGTATGCAAAAGGAGATTTTTAATCATCTTTTTGGTATAATAATACCCATGGAAAAGCAAGAAAATGAATAGTAGGTGGAGATGGAAAAGTATTTATCGGTAACAACTTTGACCAAGTATCTGAAAATGAAATTCGATAAAGACCCTTACTTGGAACGGGTCTATTTAACTGGTCAAGTTTCCAACTTTCGTAAACGACCTACTCACCAATATTTCTCCTTAAAAGATGACCATGCAGTTATTCAAGCGACCATATGGTCAGGGATCTATCAGAAATTAGGTTTCGACCTCGAAGAGGGAATGAAGATCAATGTAATTGGGCGTGTGCAGGTTTATGAACCCAGTGGGAGCTACTCTATCATCATTGAAAAGGCTGAGCCTGATGGAGTTGGTGCGCTTGCGATTCAGTTTGAACAACTCAAGAAGAAACTGACAGAAGAAGGCCTGTTTCAAGAACGTTTCAAGCAACCTCTTCCCCAATTTTCTAAGCGAATTGGTGTGGTAACCAGTCGCAGTGGAGCTGTTATTCGAGATATTATCACGACCGTCAGCAGGCGATTTCCAGGTGTCGATATTCTTCTCTATCCGACCAAGGTTCAAGGTGATGGAGCGGCAGAAGAAATTGCTCGAAATATTGCGCGTGCTAATCAACGGGACGATTTGGATTTGCTGATTATTGGTCGTGGTGGGGGTTCCATCGAGGATCTCTGGGCCTTTAACGAAGAAATTGTGGTACGAGCCATTTTTGAATCTCGTTTGCCAGTTATTTCTAGTGTTGGGCATGAGACAGATGTGACCTTGGCGGATTTTGTAGCGGATCGTCGGGCGGCGACACCAACAGCTGCAGCTGAACTGGCAACACCTGTAACCAAGTTGGATCTTCTGACTCATTTGCAAAATCAAGAAAAGCGGATGGCGACAGCAGTTCAGAATGTACTGTCAAGAAAAAAGGAAGCTCTGAAAAAATGCAGTCAGTCAGTCATCTTTAGACAGCCAGAGCGCTTGTACGATGGATATTTGCAACGGTTAGATCAACTACAACTGCGATTAAAACAAAGTTTGCGAACACGGATTTCTGATAATAAACAGTTAGTCCAAGCAAGGACGCATCAACTAGTCCAATTATCACCTATAACCAAAATCCAGCGTTATCAAGACCGTTTAGGTCAGTTGGACAAGCTCCTACGTAGCCAAATGGCGCTGGTTTATGATGCCAAGGTCGCTGAAGTCAAGCGACTTTCAGAAGCCTTACTGATGTTGGATACCAGTCGAATCGTGGCGCGTGGTTATGCAATTGTCAAAAAAGAAGAGTCCGTAGTCGATTCTGTTGAGATGTTAAATAAAAAAGACCAAGTGACGCTTTTGATGCGAGATGGTCAAGTAGAATTAGAGGTTAAAGATGTCAAAACAAAAGAAATTTGAGGAAAATCTAGCAGAACTAGAGACCATTGTACAAAGTTTGGAAAATGGTGAAATCGCTCTGGAAGATGCGATTGCTGCCTTTCAAAAGGGCATGGTCTTGTCAAAAGAGCTCCAAGCGACGCTGGACAAGGCTGAAAAAACCTTGGTCAAGGTCATGCAAGAAGACGGAACAGAAAGTGATTTTGAATGAAGAAGCAAGAAAAATTAGCTCTTGTCGAGTCTGCCTTGGAAGATTTTTATGGAGACCAGCAGTTTGCCTCTAGTTTGCGAGAGTCTGTTCTCTATTCCGTTCATGCTGGTGGCAAGCGTATTCGACCTTTTCTCTTATTAGAAGTTCTGGAAGCCTTGAAGGTCGCTATTAAACCAGCACACGCTCAAGTGGCCGCTGCCTTGGAAATGATTCATACAGGGAGCTTGATTCACGATGACCTTCCAGCTATGGATGACGACGATTATCGTCGGGGACGCTTGACCAATCACAAGAAATTTGGCGAAGCGATGGCAATATTGGCAGGTGATGCCTTGTTCCTAGATCCCTATGCCTTGATAGCGCAGGCAGATTTGCCAAGTCAGATCAAGGTGGATTTGATTGCCAACTTATCCCTTGCTTCAGGGAGTCTAGGTATGGTGGCAGGGCAGGTTTTAGATATGGAAGGCGAACACCAGCATTTGTCCTTGGAAGAACTCCAGACCATTCATGCCAATAAAACTGGAAAATTACTAGCCTATCCTTTCGAAGCCGCCGCTATCATAGCAGAATTAGCTCCAGAAATCCAAGCAAAATTGAAAATGGTTGGTGAATTGATTGGGCTGGCCTTTCAAGTTCGAGATGATGTGCTGGATGTGACCGCTAGTTTTGAGGAAATCGGCAAGACTCCACAAAAGGATTTGCAGGCTGAAAAATCAACCTATCCAGCCTTGTTGGGCTTGGAAGAGGCTATTGCCTTTTGTAACGAAACTCTGGATCAAGCCAATGCGAAATTAGAAGAAATTGTTGAGCAGGTTCCCTTTGAAACAGAGCCGATTGTGAAAGTAGTAGAAAGTTTGAGAATCAATGGCTAAGGAAAGAGTGGATGTACTAGCTTATAAACAGGGTTTGTTTGAGACACGAGAACAAGCCAAGCGGGGTGTTATGGCTGGGCTAGTCGTGGCAGTCCTTAATGGAGAACGCTTTGACAAACCAGGAGAGAAAATCCCAGATGATACTGAGCTAAAACTCAAGGGTGAAAAACTCAAGTATGTCAGTCGAGGTGGTCTAAAACTAGAGAAGGCCTTGCAGGTCTTTGATTTATCAGTGAATGGCGCAACCACGATTGATATTGGGGCTTCCACTGGAGGATTTACTGACGTCATGTTGCAAAATGGTGCTGAGTTAGTCTTTGCAGTCGATGTCGGTACCAATCAGTTGGCTTGGAAATTGCGTCAAGACCCGCGGGTTGTCAGCATGGAGCAGTTTAATTTCCGCTATGCTGAAAAGACTGACTTTGAGCAGGAACCGAGCTTTGCCAGTATTGATGTGAGTTTCATTTCCCTCAGTCTGATTTTGCCTGCCTTGCACCGTGTCTTGGCTGATAAAGGTCAGGTGGTAGCTCTGGTTAAGCCCCAGTTTGAAGCAGGTCGTGAGCAGATTGGAAAGAATGGAATCATTCGCGATGCCAAGGTTCATCAAACTGTCCTTGAAGCTGTCACTGCTATGGCAGTTGAACAAGGTTTTTCAGTGTTTGGTTTGGACTTTTCTCCAATCCAAGGTGGACATGGAAACATCGAATTTCTGGCATATTTGAAAAAGGAAGAGGGAGCAAGTAACCAAGTTGCTCCTGAAATAGAAAAAGTTGTAGAGAGAGCACATAGAGAATTTAAAAATGAATAAAAAAGAAAGACTTGAAAAAATTAGACGATTTGTGACGGATTATCAAATCGGTACTCAGGAAGAAATCGTTGAGCATTTGAAGGAAGCAGGTATTTCTGCTACGCAAGCCACTGTCTCAAGGGACATCAAAGAGCTTGGTATTGTTAAAATTCCTTTGAAGAATAACACCTATATCTATGAGTTGCCAAAATCAATCGTCAAAAGTTTGCAGTTGGCTGAGGACAATATTGTGAGTTCTGAGTTAATGGGAAATATGATCAACCTTGCTGTCATTCCTGGAAATACTATTTTTGTGAAGAGTCAGTTGGTTGAAGCATTTTCTGAACAGATTTTTAGCTGTCTAGCTGATGATGATTCTATCTTAATTGTAGCTAGAACAGCAGAGGCAGCTGAAGAAATTGTTGAACAAGTCAAAAAATGGTAGGTCAGTATGTTACTTGAAATTTCGATAAAAAACTTTGCCATTATTGAGGCGATTTCCCTCAATTTTGAAAAGGGTATGACTGTTTTAACCGGGGAAACGGGTGCTGGAAAGTCTATCATTATCGACGCTATGAATCTCATGTTGGGGGCTCGTGCAACGACAGACGTTATTCGTCATGGTGCGCCAAAGGCAGAGATTGAGGGGCTTTTTTCGGTTGAAAATAGTCGCCTTTTACAGGAACTTTTTGAAGAGCAAGGTTTAGAATTGGGTGATGAGATTATCATCCGCCGGGAAATTTTGCAAAATGGTCGTAGTGTTAGTCGCGTGAATGGTCAGATGGTCAATCTTTCTGTCTTGCGTGCCATTGGGCAACACCTTGTGGATATCCATGGTCAGCATGACCAAGAGGAGTTAATGCGTCCTCAACTGCACATCCAGATGTTGGATGAGTTTGGTGATGCTGCTTTCTTGGACTTGAAGGAGACCTATCAGACGAGCTTTGATGCCTATCGCAAAATGCGCAAGCAGGTTTTGGAAGTCAAGAAAAACCAGCAGGAACATAAGGCTCGTATTGAGATGTTGGAATTTCAAATGGCAGAGATTGAGGCAGCGAACTTACAGGCTGGTGAAGACTTAGCTCTCAACCAAGAACGAGATAAACTCCTCAATCATAAAAATATTGCGGATACGCTAACCAATGCCTACAGTATGCTGGACAATGAGGAATTCCCCAGTCTTGCTAATGTCCGTTCAGCCATGAATGACATGGAAAGTGTTGAAGAATACGACCCTGAATACCGTGAAATTTCAAGTTCTCTGTCTGAGACCTACTATGTTTTAGAAGATATTACAAAGCGTTTGGAAGATATTATTGAGGACTTGGATTTTGATGGCAATCGTCTCATGCAGGTTGAAAATCGCTTAGACCTTATAAATACTATTACACGCAAGTACGGTGGAACTGTGGACGATGTTTTGCTTTATTTTGCCAAGATTACGGAAGAGTACAATCTCTTGACTGGAAATAATCTTTCTTCCGAAGATATGGAAGCAGAACTCAAGAAATTGGAAGTTAATCTTGTTGATTTGGCAGGTCAGCTTGCATCTGCTCGCCATGATTTGGCCCAGCAGCTTGAGGCAGAGATTAAACAAGAACTGCAAGATCTCTATATGGAGAAGGCTCAATTTCAGGTTCGCTTTAGTAAGAGTAAGTTCAGCCGTGAAGGAAATGAAGCAGTCGAATTTTACATTTCCACCAACCCAGGTGAGGACTTTAAGCCTTTGGTCAAAGTTGCATCTGGTGGGGAATTATCCCGCCTCATGCTAGCTATTAAATCCGCCTTTTCTCGCAAAGAAGGTAAGACTAGTATTGTCTTTGATGAGGTGGATACGGGAGTTTCAGGTCGTGTGGCCCAAGCCATTGCTCAAAAGATTCATAAGATTGGTCAGCATGGTCAGGTTCTTGCTATTTCTCACCTTCCACAAGTGATTGCCATCGCGGATTATCAATTCTTTATTGAGAAGATTAGCGATGAGCACTCAACGGTGTCGACGGTTCGCCTTTTGACTTTAGAAGAGCGAGTAGAGGAAGTAGCTAAGATGTTGGCTGGGGAAAATGTAACCGAAGCTGCCCTTACCCAAGCCAGAGAATTATTGCAAACGAGGATGAAATAAATGACAGACTATTATGTAATTGGAGATGTTCACGGAAAGGCAGGTATGCTAGAAGATCTGCTCAAGACCTGGGATGGTCAAACTCAGTTGCTCTTTCTAGGGGATTTGATTGACCGAGGTGAAGACAGTCGCCGTGTTCTAGAGATGGTCAAAGACTTGGTCGACAATCAAGGAGCTATTTGTTTATCAGGTAACCATGAGTATATGTTTCTGACTTGGCTTGATGACCCAGAAGAAAGCTATGACCATTATCGTCGCAATGGTGGTGATACAACCATTAACTCAATTTTAGGTCGTCCCTTGGATGCACCAGTTGATGGCGTAGAAGATGCCAAGCGTGTTGCGACTGAAGCGGCAGACTTGGTCGAATTTATTCGTCAAATGCCATTTGTGGTAGAGACAGACAAATATATCTTTGTTCACGCAGGTATTGATTTGACCTTGGATGATTGGCATGAAACGACTGATTACAAGAAAGTCTGGCTCAGAAAGCCATTCCACGAAGCCGAAAATCATACTGGGAAAATCATTGTCTTTGGGCATACACCAGTTTATGGTTTGCTAAAGCAAGACCGAGGTACTGCTGAGCTTTGGATGACAGAAGATGGCAAGATTGGCATGGATGGAGGAGCTGTTTATGGTGGTGTCCTTCATGGAATCGTCTTTACAGACCAAGGAATGACCGAACACCACTTTATCGAAAATGATGGTTTTATTGCCGAAGATTAGTACTCCTAGCAGGGTATGGTCTTGTCAAAATGTTAAAAACAATTTATAATTAATAGATACCCTGAAAGGAAGAGCATCATGAACTTAGAAGAATTGAAGAAACGACAGGAGAAGATTCGGAACTTCTCTATTATCGCCCATATTGACCATGGGAAATCAACCCTAGCAGACCGCATTTTGGAAAAGACGGAGACCGTTTCTAGTCGTGAAATGCAAGCCCAACTTCTAGATAGTATGGATCTTGAGCGTGAACGTGGGATTACCATTAAACTCAATGCCATTGAGCTCAATTACACTGCAAAAGATGGCGAAACCTATATTTTCCACTTGATTGATACACCAGGACACGTGGACTTTACCTATGAAGTGTCGCGTTCGCTAGCTGCCTGTGAAGGAGCGATTTTGGTGGTTGATGCGGCTCAAGGGATTGAAGCTCAAACTCTTGCTAACGTTTATCTAGCCTTGGACAATGATTTGGAAATTCTGCCAGTCATTAACAAGATTGACCTTCCAGCAGCTGATCCAGAGCGTGTTCGTACAGAGATTGAGGATGTCATCGGACTGGATGCCAGCGAAGCAGTCTTAGCTTCAGCCAAAGCTGGTATTGGTATTGAAGAAATTCTTGAGCAGATCGTTGAAAAAGTGCCAGCACCAACGGGTGATGTTGCAGCTCCATTAAAAGCCTTGATTTTCGACTCAGTTTATGATGCCTATCGTGGGGTTATCCTCCAAGTGCGTGTTATGGACGGAGTGGTTAAACCTGGCGATAAGATTCAGCTCATGAGCAATGGCAAGACCTTTGATGTGACGGAGGTCGGTATTTTCACGCCGAAAGCAGTTGGTCGTGATTTTCTTGCGACTGGTGACGTTGGTTATATTGCGGCTTCTATCAAAACGGTTCAAGATACCCGTGTGGGTGATACAGTTACTCTAGCAAGCAATCCAGCAGCAGAACCGCTAGATGGATACAAGCAGATGAATCCTATGGTCTTTGCGGGTCTTTATCCAATCGAATCAAACAAGTACAATGACCTTCGTGAAGCCCTTGAAAAATTGCAGCTCAACGATGCCAGCCTGCAGTTTGAACCAGAAACATCTCAGGCGCTTGGATTCGGTTTCCGTTGTGGATTCCTTGGACTTCTCCATATGGATGTTATCCAAGAGCGTTTAGAACGTGAGTTCAATATTGACCTCATCATGACAGCTCCGTCTGTTATTTACAAGGTTAACCAAACTGACGGTGAATCTATGGATGTGTCTAACCCCTCTGAATTTCCAGATCCAACCAAGATTGCGACTATTGAAGAACCGTATGTCAAGGCGCAAATCATGGTACCGCAGGAGTTTGTCGGAGCAGTTATGGAACTAGCTCAGCGCAAGCGTGGGGACTTTGTAACCATGGACTATATTGATGACAATCGTGTTAATGTCATCTATCAAATTCCACTTGCTGAAATTGTCTTTGACTTCTTTGATAAGCTTAAGTCTTCGACACGTGGTTATGCAAGTTTTGACTACGAATTGTCAGAGTATCGCCCATCTAAACTGGTCAAAATGGATATCCTTCTCAATGGGGACAAGGTGGATGCCCTCAGCTTTATCGTTCACAAGGATTTTGCCTACGAACGTGGGAAACTCATCGTGGATAAGCTCAAGAAAATCATCCCTCGTCAACAATTTGAGGTGCCAATTCAAGCAGCTATTGGGCACAAAATCGTGGCTCGTACTGATATCAAGGCCCTTCGTAAGAACGTACTTGCCAAATGTTACGGTGGTGACGTTTCTCGTAAACGCAAACTCCTTGAAAAACAAAAAGCTGGTAAGAAACGCATGAAGGCTATCGGATCAGTAGAAGTCCCACAAGAAGCCTTCCTTAGCGTCTTGAGCATGGATGAAGAATAGAAATAGAAAATAAAACTCTTGAAGATTTTTCAAGAGTTTTTGCTTTAAATGTGAGCTATAAAATCGGAAACTAACAGAATAGATTAGGTTAGAATTTGACAGAAGTCCATATTTTTCTTATAATGCAGATGGAAAGGTGGTAGGATGAAAAAATTATTAATTTTAGGTACTGTAGTTACTGCTAGTGTTTTTCTAGCTTCATGCTCCAATAAATCACAAACAGCAACCGAAGAAAGTTCGTCTGCAGTTGTTAGTTCTTCTAGCAGTCAGGAAACGAGTAGCTCTAGCTCTGACGTTTCTGAAGCGAAAAAGGAAGAGACGCAAATCATTGGTTCGAATGAATATGGTTTTGTCAAGGTACCCAAATCATGGGTTCGATTCCATGAAGTAGAAGGTGGAAATGATATACAGTATAGTGATGGAACAGATATCAACATTGTTACGCTGAATACCTTCAAGGCTGAGCAGTTTAATATCAGCGAAGAAGAATATGCTAAACTGGATGTTGTGGCTGTCTCATCTAGTATTTTAACTTCCAAAGAACAAAGCTCTGATTTCAGTAAGGTTTGGGGCTCCAAATCGACCATTGGAGGTTATGAAGCCTATGTTGTCAATGCAATTGCTAAGTCAGGGAAATACCTCGTTACTTGGGTTTTCCGATCAAATGATGGTAAAATCCGCTATGTTTCACTTGAAGGGGATGGGGAAACTTTAAAAACAATCTTACCGATGGTTGAAAGTAGCTGGTCAAATACTAAAGCTAAAGCTGAATAAATGAAAAAAAGAAGATTCTTGGTCTTCTTTTTATTTTTTTACGAATAGATAGATGAGTAGAAAAAGAAATGGAGTTGTATATGAAGATCACAAACTATGAGATTTACAAATTGAGAAAAGCTGGGCTGACAAATCAACAGATTTTAACTGTTCTTGAATACGATGAGACTGTAGATCAGGAGCTCTTGCTAGGTGACATTGCAGAAATATCGGGATGCCGTAATCCTGCTGTCTTTATGGAACGCTATTTCCAGATAGATGATGCACAGTTGGAGAAGGAGTTTCAAAAATTCCCATCCTTCTCGATTCTAGACGACTGTTATCCTTGGGATCTGAGTGAGATTTATGATGCTCCAGCGATCTTGTTTTATAAAGGGAATCTAGACTTATTGAAATTTCCAAAGGTTGCTCTTGTAGGGAGTCGTTCATGTTCAAGTCAGGGAGCAAAGTCGGTTCAGAAAGTCATTCAAGGTTTGGAAAACGAGTTAATTGTGGTCAGTGGTTTGGCCAAAGGGATTGATACGGTTGCCCATATGGCTGCACTCCAGAATGGAGGAAGAACGATTGCCGTCATTGGAACAGGCTTGGATGTTTTCTACCCCCGTGCCAATAAACGTTTGCAAGAACACATTGGCAATCACCATTTGGTACTTAGCGAATACGGACCAGATGAAGAACCCTTGAAATTTCACTTTCCAGCTCGTAATCGCATCATTGCTGGCCTTTGCCGTGGTGTGATCGTTGCAGAGGCAAGGATGCGTTCTGGTAGTCTTATTACTTGTGAGCGAGCTATGGAAGAAGGACGCGATGTTTTTGCCATTCCAGGAAACATTTTAGATGGCCATTCAGATGGCTGTCACCACCTGATTCAAGAGGGAGCAAAGCTGATTAGCAGTGGTCAAGATGTGTTGGCTGAGTTTGAATTTTAAGGAGAAATTTGTTCACTCATATAAACTTTTCTTCTATATATAGGAGTTAGGTCTTGACAGCTATAGAAAAATGGTTTACACTTTATAAAGTTTATTACTTTGAAAAGGTGTGATAGTGTGGCTACGGCAACAAAGAAGAAAAAATCAACAGTTAAAAAAAATCTAGTCATCGTAGAGTCTCCTGCCAAGGCGAAAACGATTGAGAAATATCTAGGCAGAAATTACAAGGTTTTAGCCAGTGTCGGGCATATACGTGATTTGAAAAAATCCAGTATGTCGGTCGACATTGAAAATAACTATGAACCGCAGTATATCAATATCCGTGGAAAAGGCCCTCTCATTAATGACTTGAAAAAAGAAGCTAAAAAGTCCAATAAAGTCTTTCTGGCGAGTGACCCGGACCGTGAAGGAGAAGCAATTTCCTGGCATTTGGCTCATATCCTTGATTTGGATGAGAATGATGCCAACCGTGTGGTTTTTAATGAAATCACCAAAGACGCAGTAAAAAATGCCTTTAAAAAACCTCGCAAGATTGACATGGACTTGGTCGATGCCCAACAAGCTCGTCGTGTCTTGGACCGCTTGGTAGGGTATTCGATTTCGCCTATTTTGTGGAAAAAGGTTAAGAAGGGCTTATCAGCAGGGCGCGTGCAGTCAGTTGCCCTTAAACTCATCATTGACCGTGAAAATGAAATCAATGCCTTCCAACCGGAAGAATACTGGACAATTGATGGTGTTTTTAAGAAGGGAACCAAACAATTTCAGGCTTCTTTCTATGGTATGAATGGCAAAAAGATGAAATTGACCACCAATGAAGAGGTCAAAGAAGTCTTGTCCCATTTGACTAGTAAAGATTTCACAGTAGACCAGGTAGATAAGAAAGAACGCAAACGCAATGCGCCCCTACCGTATACAACTTCAACCATGCAAATGGATGCGGCTAACAAAATTAATTTCCGTACTCGAAAGACCATGATGGTGGCTCAACAGCTCTATGAAGGGATCAATATCGGATCAGGTGTGCAAGGTTTGATTACCTATATGCGTACTGACTCGACTCGTATCAGTCCTGTGGCTCAGAACGAAGCTGCAAGCTACATTAACGACCGTTTTGGTAGCAAGTATTCCAAGCATGGTAGCAAGGTCAAGAATGCCTCAGGTGCTCAGGATGCCCACGAAGCCATTCGTCCATCTAGTGTCTTTAACACACCTGAAAGCATCGCTAAGTACTTGGACAAAGACCAGCTCAAGCTCTATACCCTGATCTGGAACCGTTTTGTGGCTAGCCAGATGACAGGCGCTATCTTTGATACCATGGCTGTTAAATTGTCTCAAAATGGGGTTCAATTTGCTGCCAATGGTAGTCAGGTTAAGTTTGATGGTTATCTTGCCATTTATAATGATTCTGATAAGAATAAAATGTTGCCAGATATGGCAGTAGGAAATGTGGTCAAGCAGGTCAATAGCAAGCCAGAACAACATTTCACTCAACCGCCAGCTCGCTATTCGGAAGCGACTCTTATCAAGACCTTGGAAGAAAATGGAGTTGGACGCCCGTCAACCTATGCTCCGACCATTGAAACTATCCAAAAACGCTACTACGTTCGTCTGGCAGCAAAACGTTTTGAACCGACAGAACTGGGAGAAATTGTCAATAAACTCATCGTTGAATACTTCCCAGATATCGTAAACGTGACCTTCACAGCTGAGATGGAAGGGAAACTGGATGATGTCGAAGTTGGAAAAGAGCAGTGGCAACGTGTTATTGACGAATTTTATAAACCATTCTCCAAAGAAGTAGCCAAGGCTGAATCCGAAATGGAAAAAATCCAGATCAAGGATGAGCCAGCTGGATTTGACTGTGAAGTTTGTGGCAGTCCAATGGTGATTAAGCTCGGTCGTTTTGGTAAATTCTATGCTTGTAGCAACTTCCCAGACTGCCGTCATACACAAGCGATTGTTAAGGAGATTGGAGTCGAGTGTCCAAGCTGTCATCAAGGACAAATCATTGAACGCAAAACCAAGCGCAATCGTATCTTCTATGGTTGCAATCGTTACCCAGAATGTGAGTTTACTTCCTGGGACAAACCAATTGGCCGTGACTGTCCAAAATGCGGACACTTCCTTGTGGAGAAAAAAGTCCGTGGTGGTGGTAAGCAGGTTGTATGTAGTAATGGCGACTACGAAGAAGAGAAAATTAAATAAAATGCAGAGTCCTGAAAATGAATTTCAGGCTCTTTTTGGCTGGAGCTTGACAAATCTCCCCCTTGTATGCGAAACTAGAGGAAGAGTAATTTATCTAGGAGAAATCATGCGTCTCATTTACCTCAGTATTGGCTTTATTTCACTGGCTTTAGCTGTTATTGGAGTTGTATTACCACTTTTGCCAACAACGCCCTTTCTTTTGTTAGCTATCGCTTGCTTTTCAAAATCTTCTAAGCGTTTTGAAGACTGGCTTTATCATACAAAGCTTTATCAGACTTATGTAGCGGACTTTCGGGAAACCAAGTCAATAGCGCGAGAACGAAAGAAAAAAATCATCGTATCTATCTATATCTTGATGGGGATTTCTATTTATTTTGCCCCTCTTTTGCCAGTCAAAATCGGTCTGGGAGCCTTGACTATCTTTATCACCTACTATCTCTTTAAAGTCATTCCTGACAAAGAATAGATAAAAATAGTAGTTATTTGCCTTGATAAAAATGAAAGCATAGTTAAAATAATATGATATAATAAATTTAAAGAAAACATCAAGGAGAATCAAATGATTTACGAATTTTGTGCTGAAAATGTGACCTTGCTTGAAAAAGCGATGCAGGCTGGAGCTCGTCGAATCGAACTTTGTGACAATCTAGCAGTGGGTGGAACAACACCTAGCTATGGAGTGACCAAGGCAGCGGTTGAACTGGCAGCTAACTACGACACCACCATCATGACTATGATTCGTCCACGTGGTGGCGACTTTGTCTATACTGATCTTGAAATAGCGATCATGCTAGAAGACATTCGTTTGACTACTCAGGCTGGAAGTCAAGGGGTTGTATTTGGGGCTTTAACTGCTGATAAGAAGTTAGATAAGCCTAATCTTGAGAAGTTGATTGCCGCATCTAAAGGAATGGAAATTGTCTTTCACATGGCCTTTGATGAATTGAGTGATGAAGACCAGTTGGAAGCCATTGACTGGCTCAGCCAAGTCGGAGTCACTCGTATCTTAACTCGTGCTGGTGTGTCTGGAGATTCGCTAGAGAAACGTTTCGCTCATTATCACAGAATTTTGGAACAGGCTAAAGGTAAAATTGAAATCTTACCAGGTGGGGGGATTGACTTGGATAACCGTCAAACCTTTATCGAACAGTTGGGCGTGACACAATTGCATGGAACCAAGGTTGTCTTTTAAAAAATAGAAAGGAACTGCTAGCTTTTGGTAGCAGTTTTCACTTATGTTTGAAATTTTTAAATCCTATCAGTTTAATAAAGAAAAAGCTCATGCCTATGGTTTTGTAGAAAATGGGGAAGTCTGGACCTATAGTTGCCAGATTTTGCAGGGTGACTTTTTCATGACAGTCTCCATCACTCCTGATAATGTGAGTTTTCTTGTTTTTGACCAGGAAACGGGTGACCTTTATCCTCAAGTACATATGAAAAGTATGAGGGGAAGTTTTGTCGGAAGTGTCCGTGAGGCTTGTTTGGAGATTCTTTACCAGATTCGGAAGGCCTGCTTTGATGTACAGGATTTTATCTGCCCTCAGACTAAGCGTATCATTGATAAGATTCAGGAAAAGTATGGTAATCAGTTGGAGTATCTGTGGGAAAAGTCTCCTGATACAGCTGTATTGCGCCATGAAGACAATCAAAAATGGTATGCTCTTGTGATGAGAATCCCATGGGATAAGCTGGAGAAGGGGAGAGAAGGGCTAGCCGAAGCAGTCAATATTAAACACGACCAAGTAGCTGACTTACTTTCAAAAAAAGGCATTTATCCAGCCTTTCATATGAACAAACGCTACTGGCTTAGTCTGGCGCTTGATGATAGTTTGCAAGATGAAGAAGTGTTAGAACTCATCGAAAGAAGTTGGAACTTGACTGTGAAAAAATAAGGAAGGTTACTTGAGTTTTCAAATACTTTCAATTAGCAAAATATTCTTTACTGAAGAAATTTTCAGAAAATATTGGATTTTTTCTTGACAAGTGTTTTTAGCTATGCTAAAATACTAAACAAGATATCAAACGAAGGAGAAAGTCAAACATGAAAACAGCTAAGTTTAATCAATTTGCTTTGTTGTTGAGGTACTCGGGCTAGTGCAAAAGCATTAGTCCTGTTTGGCTTACCAAGCGGGAGTAAATCAACATCTCGCTTGGGCTTCTGAGCGAGATGTTTTTTTAAAACCACATTTGGAAAAGGGGAAATCTTATGCGTAAAGTTGAATTTTTTGATACAAGCCTTCGTGATGGGGAACAAACACCTGGTGTTAACTTCTCAATAAAGGAAAAAGTTTCCATTGCAAGACAGCTGGAGAAATGGGGAATTTCTGTAATTGAAGCTGGTTTTCCGGCTGCTAGTCCAGATTCATTTATAGCTGTTCAAGAAATTGCTAAAGCCATGAAAAAAACAGCAGTGACAGGATTAGCTCGTTCTGTAAAATCTGATATTGATGCTTGTTATGAGGCTCTTAAGGATGCCAAGTATCCTCAAATTCATGTCTTTATCGCTACCAGTCCGATTCACCGCAAGTATAAGCTCAATAAAAGCAAGGAAGAGATTTTAGAAGCTATCAAGGAACATGTTTCTTATGCTCGTTCTAAGTTTGAAATCGTCGAATTCTCTCCTGAAGATGCGACTAGAACAGAGTTGGATTTCCTCTTACAAGTCGTTCAAACAGCGGTCGATGCAGGTGCATCTTATATCAATATCCCTGACACAGTTGGCTTTACGACTCCAGAAGAGTTTGCTCGTATCTTTGATTACTTGACTGAAAATATTAAATCAGATCATAAAGTTGTCTTTGGTGTCCACTGTCACGATGATCTCGGTATGGCAACTGCAAATACTTTGACAGCAATTAAACACGGTGCTGGACGTGTCCAGGGAACTATTAATGGTATCGGTGAACGCGCAGGTAATGTTGCTCTTGAAGAAGTAGCTGTTGCTTTGAAGATTCGTGAGGATTTCTTCCAAGCAACTAGTGATATTGTTTTGGATGAAACAATGAATACGTCTGAAATGGTTTCTCGCTTCTCTGGTATTCCAGTTCCTAAAAATAAAGCTGTCGTTGGTGGTAATGCCTTTTCTCACGAGTCTGGTATTCACCAAGATGGAGTCCTTAAAAATCCTCTCACTTATGAGATCATCACACCTGAATTGGTCGGTGTCAAGAGTAATAGCCTTCCACTTGGTAAATTGTCTGGTCGCCATGCCTTTGTTGAGAAACTAAGGGAATTGGCTCTAGACTTTACAGAAGAGGATATCAAACCACTCTTTGCTAAGTTCAAGGCGTTAGCTGATAAAAAGCAAGAAATCACGGATGCAGATATTCGAGCTCTGGTAGCTGGAACCATGGTTGAAAATCCAGAAGGCTTCCACTTTGATGATTTACAACTTCAAACTCATGCAGATAATGACATTGAAGCTCTCGTTAGCCTGGCCAATATGGATGGTGAAAAAGTCGAATTTAATGCGACAGGGCAAGGTTCCGTTGAAGCGATCTTTAACGCTATCGATAAGTTCTTTAACCAATCTGTCCGCTTGGTGTCCTATACTATTGACGCGGTAACAGATGGTATCGATGCCCAGGCTCGTGTCTTGGTCACTGTTGAAAACAGAGATACAGAAACCATCTTTAACGCAGCAGGTCTCGATTTCGATGTATTGAAGGCTTCGGCTATTGCTTATATCAATGCCAATACTTTTGTTCAAAAAGAGAATGCAGGTGAGATGGGGCATAGCGTTTCCTACCGAGACATGCCTAGTGTGTAAAGGAGAAGGCTATGACAAAGAAAATAGTAGCTCTAGCAGGGGATGGAATCGGTCCAGAAATCATGGAAGCTGGTTTAGCGGTTCTGGAAGCTCTAGCTTCAAAAACAGGATT
Organism: Streptococcus sp. HMSC077F03; assembly: GCF_001812375.1. Classification (GTDB taxonomy): domain Bacteria; phylum Bacillota; class Bacilli; order Lactobacillales; family Streptococcaceae; genus Streptococcus; species Streptococcus oralis_S. Next base: position 322,611 of record NZ_KV808793.1, on the reverse strand, counting down.
TAACTATGAGATAGACAGACGCCCCTTTGGAGGTGCGGGTATTGATGCTGTGGGGCATCCCTTACCTGATGAAACCCTCAAGGCATGTAGAGAAGCAGATGCTATTCTCCTTGCGGCTATCGGTAGTCCTCAGTATGATGGAGCATCGGTTCGGCCTGAACAAGGCTTGCTGGCTCTTCGTAAGGAACTCAATCTTTATGCCAATATTCGCCCTGTTAAGATTTTTGATAGTCTCAAGCATTTGTCACCTCTCAAACCGGAACGAATTGCTGGTGTAGACTTTGTCGTGGTGCGTGAGTTGACAGGTGGAATTTACTTTGGGGATCATATCCTTGAAGAGCGAAAAGCGCGTGATATCAACGACTACAGCTATGAGGAAGTAGAGCGGATCATTCGCAAGGCATTTGAAATCGCAAGAAGTCGCAGAAAAATCGTTACTAGTATCGATAAGCAAAATGTTCTAGCGACTTCAAAACTCTGGCGGAGAGTAGCTGAGGAAGTCGCTCAGGATTTCCCAGATGTAACCTTGGAACACCAGTTGGTGGACTCAGCTGCCATGCTCATGATTACCAATCCTGCCAAGTTTGATGTCATCGTGACGGAAAATCTTTTCGGAGATATTCTATCTGATGAATCAAGCGTTCTATCTGGCACGCTTGGAGTCATGCCATCAGCTAGTCATTCTGAAATAGGTCCAAGTCTTTATGAACCTATTCATGGTTCGGCACCTGATATTGCAGGTCAAGGAATTGCCAATCCTATTTCCATGATTTTGTCAGTTGCCATGATGTTGAGAGATAGCTTTGGACGTTATGAAGATGCGGAGCGTATCGAACGTGCTGTTGAAGCTAGTTTAGCGGTTGGCATTTTAACAAGAGATATTGGAGGACAGGCTTCGACCAAGGAAATGACAGAAGCTATCATTGAAAGATTATGAAGATAAATGAAGGAATAACACTTGCCCTCTTGATTTGGAATTTGCTGGTTTTCTTGATTTATGGCATTGACAAATCCAAGGCAAGAAGAGGTGCTTGGCGCGTCCCAGAGAAAATCTTACTCATTTTAGCCTTTACTTTTGGTGGTTTTGGTGCCTGGTTGGCAGGAATCACCTTTCACCACAAGACTAGAAAATGGTACTTTAAAACAGTTTGGTTTCTAGGGATGGTGACCACACTAGTAGCCTTATATTTTATTTGGAGGTAATGGATGGCAGGAAAATCGATTTTTGATAAATTATGGGACCGTCATGTCATCACAGGAGAAGAAGGGCAGCCCCAACTCATGTATGTGGACCAGCACTATATTCATGAAGTGACTAGTCCCCAAGCTTTTCAAGGATTACGAGATGCGGGGCGCAGATTGAGACGGCCCGACTTGACATTCGGAACCTTTGACCACAATGTACCAACGGTCAATATCTACGATATTCGAGATGTCATTTCTAAGGCTCAAATTGATAAGCTTGCTGAAAATGTTGAGGAGTTTGGGATTGAACATGCTGCCCATGGTTCTGAAAAGCAGGGAATCGTTCACATGGTAGGTCCAGAAACAGGACGGACCCAACCAGGAAAATTCATCGTCTGTGGAGACAGTCATACAGCTACTCACGGAGCTTTCGGGGCTATCGCCTTTGGGATTGGGACCAGTGAGGTCGAGCATGTCTTTGCTACCCAGACCCTTTGGCAGGTCAAACCCAAGAAAATGCTGGTAGAGTTCACTGGTGTTCCTCAAAAAGGAGTTTATTCTAAGGATTACATTCTCGCCTTAATTGCCAAGTATGGTGTTGCTTGTGGTGTGGGATATGTGGTGGAATATCGTGGGCAAGCAATTGATGCACTGACCATGGAAGAGAGAATGACCATCTGCAATATGTCCATCGAGTTTGGCTCCAAGATGGGAATCATGAATCCAGATCAGACTACCTATGACTATCTCAAGGGACGGGAATGCGTCCCCGAAGCTTTCGAGGAGGCGGTTGCTGACTGGAAGACGCTTGTCAGCGATGATGATGCTGTTTATGATAAGGTTATCCAGATGGATGTCTCAGACTTGGCTCCTATGGTGACTTGGGGAACCAATCCTGCTATGGGCGTCGACTTTGACAGTAGTTTTCCAGAAATTAAGGATATGAATGATGAGCGAGCTTATCATTACATGGACTTGGAGCCTGGTCAAAAGCCAGCGGATATTGAACTAGGTTATATCTTTATCGGGTCTTGTACCAATGCTCGTCTCAGCGATTTACAACTGGCCGCGCGATTTGTCAAAGGGAAGAAAATAGCTCCTAACTTAACTGCTATCGTGGTTCCAGGCTCTCGTCCTGTCAAACGAGCTGCTGAGAAGTTGGGCTTGGATAAGGTTTTCTTAGACGCTGGCTTTGAGTGGAGAGACCCAGGTTGCTCTATGTGCCTGGGGATGAATCCGGACAAAGTCCCTGATGGGGTCCACTGTGCCTCAACCAGCAACCGCAACTTTGAAGATAGACAGGGATTTGGTGCTAAGACCCATCTCTGCAGTCCAGCCATGGCAGCTGCAGCGGCTATCGCAGGGCGCTTCGTAGATGTTCGGCAAATGCCAGAGGCCCAGTAAGGAGAGGATATGGAGAAATTTACAGTTTATACAGGAACGACCGTTCCTCTCATGAATGATAACATCGACACTGACCAAATACTCCCCAAGCAGTTTCTCAAGTTAATTGATAAAAAAGGCTTTGGTAAGTACCTTATGTATGCTTGGCGTTATCTAGACGATAACTACACCGAGGATCCAGACTTTGTTTTTAACCGACCTGAATATCGTAAAGCCAGTATTCTCATCTCAGGGGATAACTTTGGGGCAGGTTCTTCGAGAGAACACGCAGCTTGGGCTCTAGCCGACTATGGTTTTAAGGTCGTGATTGCAGGTTCTTTTGGGGATATTCATTACAATAATGAACTCAATAATGGCATGCTGCCTATTGTCCAACCTAGGGAGGTTAGAGAGAAACTAGCCCAACTCAAACCGACCGACCAGGTAACTGTGGACTTGGAACAACAAAAAATCATCTCACCAGTCGGAGAATTCACTTTCGAAATTGATAGAGAATGGAAACACAAGCTTTTAAATGGTTTGGATGATATCGGAATTACTTTGCAGTATGAAGATTTGATTGCTGCCTATGAAAAACAACGACCAGCCTACTGGCAGGAATAGAAAAATAGAAAAGGAACTATAGAACTATGACAAAACACATTCAATGGAACGGGACACTTTCACAAGAAGGCTATGACATTTTAAAAGGTGAGGGAGGTTGCATCGTTTGCCCCACAAAAGTTGGTTACATCATCATGACGAGCGATAAGGCAGGTCTTGAACGCAAATTTGAAGCTAAAGAGCGTAACCGTAACAAACCAGGTGTTGTACTTTGTGGTAGCATGGACGAGCTACGCGCTTTAGCACAACTCAACCCAGAAATTGAAGTCTTCTACCAAAAACATTGGGACGAAGACATTCTTCTAGGTTGTATCCTTCCATGGAAACCAGAAGCTTTTGAAAAACTTAAAGCATACGGTGATGGTCGTGAAGAACTTATGACTGACGTTCGTGGTACTAGCTGTTTTGTCATCAAGTTTGGTAAAGCTGGTGAACAGTTGGCTGCCAAACTTTGGGAAGAAGGTAAAATGGTCTACGCCTCATCAGCTAACCCATCTGGTAAAGGAAACCGCGGTAAGGTGGAAGGTATCGGAGAACGTATCGAAGGAGCAGTGGACCTTGTCATCGAAGCAGACGACTATGTGGCATCCATCCAACCCGATAAAACGATTGAAACGCGCTACGAGCAAGGTGTGATGGTATCTATGGTCGATAAAGACGGAAAACTCATCCCAGAACAAGGAGGAGACCGTTCAATCTCACCAGCTCCAGTTGTTATCCGCAAAGGGCTTGACATTGATAAAATCATGATGCATTTGTCAGATACCTTTAACTCATGGGACTACCGTCAAGGTGAGTATTATTAAGATTGAAGAAGAGGAGAGAATTTAATCTCTCCTCTTTCTCTCTCAATTTTACAAGCAAAAACCGAACAATATAATTTGATTATTAAAAATATTTGACAAAAACTGTACTTTGGTTTATAATTAATTAAGGAAACGTCGGAAAAGGCGTAGAGATGCGCAAGCATAGGTAGGTCATTACAAAAGAAACGAGACATCGATATGTTAAATGAATTTCCAATTTTTGATTACGAAGATATTCAGTTGATCCCAAATAAATGTGTCATTAAAAGCCGTGCAGAAGCAGACACGAGTGTCACACTTGGAAATCACACTTTCAAACTACCTGTTGTGCCAGCAAATATGCAGACGATTTTGGATGAGAACGTAGCAGAGCAACTGGCTAAAGGTGGCTACTTCTACATTATGCATCGTTTTGATGAGGCTGGGCGCATTCCTTTTATCAAACGCATGCACGATCAAGGCCTTATTGCATCCATCTCTGTCGGTGTCAAGGATTACGAGTATGACTTTGTTAGCCAACTCAAGGCTGATGCTCCTGAGTATATCACGATTGACATTGCTCATGGTCATGCGAATAGCGTGATTTCTATGATCCAACACATCAAGAAAGAATTACCAGATACATTTGTCATTGCTGGTAACGTGGGAACACCAGAAGCTGTTCGTGAATTGGAAAATGCTGGTGCGGATGCAACAAAGGTTGGAATCGGTCCTGGTAAGGTTTGTATTACCAAGGTCAAGACAGGTTTTGGTACAGGTGGCTGGCAGTTGGCTGCCCTACGTTGGTGTGCCAAGGCTGCGCGTAAACCGATCATCGCTGATGGTGGGATTCGTACTCATGGTGATATTGCCAAGTCTATCCGTTTCGGTGCCAGCATGGTCATGATTGGTTCCCTTTTTGCAGGACATATCGAAAGCCCAGGAAAGACGATTGAAGTCGATGGCGAACAGTTCAAAGAATACTATGGTTCAGCTTCTCAATATCAAAAAGGAGCCTATAAAAATGTGGAAGGTAAGCGCATCTTACTGCCTGCTAAAGGGCATTTGCAAGACACCCTTACTGAGATGGAGCAGGACTTGCAAAGTGCTATTTCCTACGCAGGTGGACGCAAGGTTGCGGACCTCAAACACGTTGATTATGTGATCGTGAAAAACTCTATCTGGAACGGGGATGCATCCCACTAATGGACGCTTAGTCCACCCATAAAAAACTTGTTATTAGAGCAAATTTCTGTTATAATAAGACAAGTTTCCACCCTTAGTGTAATGGATATCACGTAAGATTCCGGTTCTTGAGATGGGGGTTCGATTCCCTCAGGGTGGATGTAAAAAGTCTAAGAAAGCCTTACATAAGGCTTTTTTCTTTATCACGCCCCAAGTTTTCCCCTAAAAATAAAAAGTTTGTTCTAAAAAATGTTCAAATCCCCTTCACTCCCGTTTTAAAGTGACTCAGGGGGCTTTTTTTGTTATAATAAAAGAGACTGTTATCAGTTAGAAAGAGGTTGGTATGAAAGAATTACAAACTGTACTAAAGAAGCGTTTTGCAATCGAATTTGCAGACAAAAACTTACTGGAAACGGCCTTTACTCATACGAGTTATGCCAATGAGCACCGCCTCTTAAAAATTTCACACAATGAGCGCTTGGAATTTTTAGGAGACGCTGTTCTGCAATTATTGATTTCAGAATATCTTTATAAAAAATATCCTAAGAAACCAGAGGGAGATTTGTCTAAACTCCGTGCTATGATTGTCCGTGAGGAGAGTTTGGCTGGTTTTGCGCGTGATTGCCAGTTTGATCAGTTTATCAAGCTAGGAAAAGGGGAAGAAAAGTCTGGTGGTCGCAATCGTGACACTATTCTTGGAGATGCTTTTGAAGCCTTTCTGGGTGCTTTGCTTTTAGACAAGGATGTTGCTAGAGTAAAAGAGTTTATCTATCAGGTCATGATTCCCAAGGTTGAAGCAGGTGACTTTGAAATGATTAAGGATTACAAGACACATCTGCAAGAGTTGCTCCAGGTCAATGGAGATGTAGATATTCGCTACCAGGTTATCTCTGAGACAGGGCCTGCTCATGATAAGGTTTTTAATGTAGAAGTTCTGGTTGAAGGCAAGAGTATCGGAAAAGGTCAAGGCCGTTCTAAAAAATTGGCAGAACAAGAGGCCGCCAAAAATGCAGTTGAGAAAGGGCTGGATTCATGTATTTAAAGGAGATTGAGATTCAGGGATTCAAGTCCTTTGCTGACAAGACCAAGGTCGTCTTTGACCAAGGTGTGACAGCTGTCGTTGGGCCCAATGGTTCTGGGAAATCAAACATCACAGAAAGTCTGCGATGGGCCTTGGGAGAGTCCAGTGTCAAGAGTCTTCGTGGTGGCAAGATGCCTGACGTTATCTTTGCTGGGACTGAAAGTCGTAAACCGCTCAATTATGCCTCTGTTATCGTGACCTTGGACAATGAAGATGGCTTTATCAAGGATGCGGGGCAAGTTATTAAGGTAGAACGCCATATCTATCGTAGTGGTGATAGCGAGTATCGGATTGATGGCAAAAAAGTTCGCTTGCGTGATGTGCACGACCTTTTCTTGGATACAGGTTTGGGACGGGATTCATTCTCTATCATTTCTCAAGGGAAGGTTGAGGAAATTTTTAACTCCAAGCCCGAAGAACGCCGAGCTATTTTTGAAGAAGCTGCTGGGGTTTTAAAATACAAGACTCGTCGAAAAGAAACAGAAAGCAAACTGCAACAAACTCAAGACAATCTCGACCGCTTAGAAGACATTATCTTCGAGTTGGATAATCAAATCAAGCCCCTTGCAAAACAAGCTGAAAATGCTCGTAAGTTTCTTAACTTGGATGGTCAACGCAAGGCGATTTACTTGGATGTACTGGTTGCTCAAATCAAGGAAAACAAGGCTGAACTAGAGCTAACAGAAGAAGAGCTAACGCAGGTTCAGGAACTTTTGACTAGCTATTACCAAAAGCGTGAAGAGTTAGAAGAGGAAAATCAAACTCTTAAAAAGAAACGCCAAGATCTCCAAGCTGAAATGGCTAAAGACCAAGGAAGTTTGATGGATTTGACTAGTTTGATCAGTGACTTAGAGCGAAAACTAGCCCTATCCAAACTGGAATCTGAGCAAGTAGCCCTCAATCAACAAGAGGCACAAACCCGTTTGGCGACTTTGGAAGATAAGAGAAAGGTTTTAAGTAAGGAAAAGGCTGAAAAAGAAGCGAACTTGGAACAGTTAGAGAAAAGTCTAGCTGAAAACAACAAGGAACTCAATCGCCTAGAAGCAGAGTTGTTGGCATTTTCAGATGATCCTGACCAAATGATTGAACTCTTGCGTGAACGTTTTGTGGCGCTTTTACAAGAAGAAGCGGATGTCTCCAACCAACTGACCCGCATCGAGAATGAGTTGGAAAACAGCCGTCAGCTGTCTCAAAAACAAGCTGATCAACTTGAGAAACTGAAAGAACAACTGGCTACAGCTAAAGAAAAGGCCAGTCAACAGCAGGCTGAGCTTGAAACTGCCAAGGAGCAGGTTCAGAAATTATTGGCTGACTACCAAGCTAGTGCCAAGGAGCAAGAGGAGCAGAAAGTTTCTTTCCAAGCCCAGCAGAGCCAACTCTTTGACCGTCTGGACAGTCTCAAGAATAAGCAGGCTCGAGCCCAGAGCTTAGAGAATATCCTTAGAAATCATAGTAATTTTTATGCGGGTGTTAAGAGTGTTCTCCAAGAAAAAGACCGTCTTGGTGGGATCATTGGTGCAGTCAGTGAACATTTGACCTTTGAAGTGCATTATCAAACTGCTTTGGAGATTGCGCTTGGAGCTAGCAGTCAGCATATCATTGTAGAAGATGAAAACGCGGCAACAAAGGCGATTGATTTCCTAAAACGTAACAGAGCTGGTCGTGCAACCTTTCTTCCATTGACGACTATCAAGGCGCGTACGATTTCTAGTCAGAACCAAGATGCTATCGCTGCAAGTCCAGGATTTCTGGGAATGGCAGATGAGTTGGTGTCGTTTGATAAGAGACTAGAAGCCATTTTTAAGAACTTGCTTGCTACGACGGCTATCTTTGACACAGTAGAACACGCGCGTACGGCAGCTCGTCAAGTTCGCTATCAGGTTCGTGTGGTGACGCTTGATGGGACAGAGTTGCGTACAGGTGGTTCCTACGCGGGGGGTGCCAATCGTCAAAACAACAGTATTTTCATCAAGCCAGAGCTGGAGCAATTACAAAAAGAAATTGCTGAGGAAGAAGCTAACTTGCGGTCAGAAGAAGCGAGTTTGAAGACCTTGCAAGATGAGATGGCGGTATTGACTGAAAGATTAGAAGCTATCAAATCTCAGGGTGAGCAAGCTCGTATTCAGGAGCAAGGCTTGTATCTTGCTTATCAACAAACCAATCAGCAGGTCGAAGAACTGGAAACGCTTTGGAAACTTCAAGAAGAGGAATTAAATCGCCTATCTGAAGGAGATTGGCAAGCGGACAAGGAAAAATGCCAAGAGCGCCTCGCTACTATCGCCAGTGAAAAGCAAAATCTGGAAGCTGAGATTGAAGAGATTAAGTCTAACAAAAACGCTATTCAAGAACGTTATCAAAACTTGCAGGAACAGATTTCTCAAGCGCGCTTGCTTAAGTCCGAACTGCAAGGACAAAAGCGGTACGAAGTGACTGATATTGAACGCCTAGGTAAGGAACTGGATAATCTGGATATCGAGCAAGAGGAGATTCAGCGTCTCCTCCAAGAAAAGGTTGATAATCTTGAGAAAGTGGATACGGATTTGCTAAGTCAGCAGGTGGAAGAGGCCAAAACTCAGAAAACAAACCTCCAACAAGGTTTGATTCGCAAGCAGTTTGAGTTGGATGATATCGAGGGTCAACTGGATGATATTGCCAGCCATTTGGATCAGGCTCGTCAGCAGAATGAGGAGTGGATTCGTAAACAAACACGTGCTGAAGCCAAGAAAGAAAAGGTCAGCGAACGCTTGCGCTATCTACAAGCTCAACTAACAGACCAGTACCAGATCAGCTATAATGAGGCGCTAGAAAAAGCGCATGAACTGGAAAATCTCAATCTGGCAGAGCAAGAGGTTAAAGATCTTGAGAAGGCTATTCGCTCACTGGGGCCTGTCAACTTGGACGCAATTGACCAGTACGAAGAAGTTCATAACCGTCTAGACTTTCTAAATAGCCAACGAGATGATATTTTGTCTGCTAAAAACCTACTTCTTGAGACTATCACAGAGATGAATGATGAGGTTAAGGAACGCTTCAAATCAACCTTTGAGGCTATTCGTGAGTCCTTTAAAGTGACCTTTAGACAGATGTTTGGCGGAGGTCAAGCAGACTTGATATTGACTGAGGGCGATCTTTTAACAGCTGGTGTGGAGATTTCTGTTCAACCACCAGGTAAGAAAATCCAATCACTCAACCTCATGAGTGGTGGTGAAAAAGCCCTATCTGCTCTGGCTCTGCTCTTCTCAATCATCCGAGTTAAGACTATTCCTTTCGTCATCTTGGACGAGGTAGAGGCGGCGCTGGACGAAGCCAATGTCAAACGTTTTGGGGATTACCTCAACCGCTTTGATAAGGATAGTCAGTTTATCGTCGTAACTCACCGTAAGGGGACGATGGCGGCAGCTGATTCTATCTATGGAGTGACCATGCAAGAATCAGGTGTGTCTAAAATTGTCTCGGTTAAGTTAAAAGACTTAGAAGAAACAGTAGACTAGTTACCAAACGATAGCATCTCTTAGGAGGTGCTATTTTTAAAAACTCATAGCTTGAATTGTCTATCAAGGTCAGTTCAGGCGCAAAAAACGACATTTGGGATTTCCTCTTAGCGAAAAGACTGGCTCTATGATATAATAGTTTCATGATTACAACAGTACCTATTAAGAACGAAAAAGATATTGCAGTACCGGGAAAAACAGTCCTTGTACTAGGTTATTTTGATGGCATCCACAAGGGTCATCAGAAACTTTTTGAAGTGGCCAGTAAGGCTTCGATGAAGGACTATCTGCCAGTTGTCGTGATGACCTTTACAGAATCGCCAAAACTTGCCTTACAACCTTACCAACCTGAGCTCATGCTTCACATCGTTAATCATGAGGAGCGGGAGCACAAGATGAAGTGGCACGGAGTAGAGGCTCTTTTCTTGCTAGACTTTAGTAGCAAATTTGCTAGTTTAACGGGTCAAGAATTCTTTGATACATATGTTAGAGCTTTAAAACCAGCGATTATTGTAGCAGGATTTGACTATACCTTTGGCTCAGATAAGAAAACTGCGGATGAACTGAAGGACTATTTTGATGGAGAGATTATCATTGTTCCTCCAGTTGAGGATGAAAAGGGCAAGATTAGTTCTACACGGATTCGCCAAGCTATTCTTGATGGAGATGTCAAGGAAGTCAATCATCTGCTCGGCACTCCGCTCCCATCTCGTGGAATGGTCGTTCATGGAAATGCTCGTGGGCGGACTATTGGTTATCCAACAGCCAATCTAGTTCTAAGAGACCGAACTTACATGCCAGCAGATGGTGTTTACGTAGTCGATATCGAAGTGCAACGTCAGAGATATCGTGGCATGGCAAGTGTTGGAAAAAATGTTACCTTTGATGGTGAAGAACCACGTTTTGAAGTCAATATTTTCGACTTTTCAGACGATATTTACGGTGAGACAGTTATGGTCTACTGGCTGGACCGTGTCCGAGATATGGTCAAGTTTGACTCCATCGACGAGCTCGTAGACCAACTCCAGAAAGATGAAGAGATTGCTCGGAACTGGAAGGGTGGAGAGTAAGAGTTTGCTATCAATTCGAAAGAGTAGATAGAATGAAATTCATATAATGGACAAAAAAAGTAGCCTACAAAGGCTACTTTTTATTAAAACACGCGATAGACATAAGGATTTTCTGGTTTGTCTACTTTTGTGAAACTCTCAACTTCTAGTGTTGGGAGTTTTTGTTTGAGTTCTTTATGGTAGTGGAGAGTCAGGGTTCCTCTAGCGGTTATCCAAGCATTGTCAGGATACTGGCGTGAGTTCCCCTTGGTCAGGAGTCCATATACTCCAGAGTCTGCGATACAGTGGATGATGCCAAAGCGAAAGAGGAACTGGCTATCTGGATGGCTAGGATCGTTATAGACAAAGCCTGTAAATTCGATTTTCTTTCCTTCAAACTCTTGAGGATAGTCATAGAGAACTTCCATGACCTCCATGTAGTTTTCATCAGTGACTTGAATGGTTGGCTGGGAGATGTATTTATCAGCTGTAGCCCTCATTTCCTTTTCATAAGCAGATTTGGAAAAATAGGTGCTGGTATCGGGTTTGAGGTATTGACTGGATGTGCCTTCGCTTGCCTGAATGGCTGTGTTGATTCCCTCAGCAAGTGGGAAATGATATCCTTTGGCAGATACGGTTCTCGAGTCCAAACTTACTGTAGGAAAGGCAACCCCAATCAACAAAGGTAGTGACAGTAAAAGGATGCTGATTCGTCTAGCTCGACGACTTTCTAAATGGCTGTGAGAGTTGATTTTCTTGATCCAGATATAGAATTGGACCAGAGCCAACAGAAGAGAAAGGATCATGGAGATATAGACTAGATAGGAATAGTGGAGGTTGATGTAGTGACTGAGCTTGCCAGATAGCTGCAGATAAAGGGTCAGAGCAAAATAACCTAGTAGAATGATAAATCGGATCATAGCATCACCCCCAACATGTAAGAATAAAGCAAGACAAGCACTGTCACAATGCCCATGAATTGCCAGATGAAGCGCGCTTTGAGATAGTGTTTCATCATGAGGAGATTTTTGATATCAAGCATGGGGCCAATGACCAGAAAGGCAAGGACTGGCGCTAGGCCGAAGCTCGAGAGGAGAGAAGCACCGATAAAGGCGTCCGCCTCGCTACAAAGAGAGAGGAGAAAGGCAAGAAACATGAGCAAGAGAATCGCAAGGACTGGACTAGCACTGATAGAGGTCAGGATCCGAGTCGGGACATAGACCTGCACGATAGCCGCAAAGAGACAGCCAAAGACCAAGTAACGTCCCATATCGAAAAACTCATCAATAGCTTGTATAAAGACCTGAAAGAACTTTCTAGCAGGAGTCAAGTGTGAAAAGTCATGTTCATGGCAAGCGATAGGATTCTCTTTTTGAATGGGTTCCTTCAAGAAAAATCCTAGGAAAATTCCAAGCACCAAAGCAATCACAATGGCTCCCAGCGCTCGCAAGAAGGCAAGTTTTAATGAATTGCCAAAGGCAGAATATGTGGCGAAAAGAACGATAGGATTGATAATGGGAGCAGTCACCAGAAAGGGAACGGCCGTGTAGCTGGGCACTTTCTTTTCCAGAAAACGATTGATAATCGGGACAATTCCACACTCACAAGAGGGAAAGAGAAAGCCAATGAAGGTACCAAAAAAGATCCTCCCCCAACGATTGCGAGGGAGAAACTCAGTGACTTTATCTGGTGTGATATAGACTTCAATCCAGCCGGAAATGAGACTCCCAATCAGAACAAAAGGAAGGGCTTCGATGATGATGGAGAGAAAAATGGCTCCCGCTTGTAATACACTAGGAGGAAGAGATTGGAAAAGTGTCATCTATTTTTTCTTCTCAACTTTTTCTTTTTTATCATTGTCATCTGGAAAAGTGACCTGAGTGAGATCAGGAAGTTTAGCAAACTCTTCAAACATCTTGTCCAAGTCATCCGTTTTTGTAAATTTAACAGCCATGGGCCTACCTCTTTTCTAAATTCTACCTCTATTATACTATTATTTTGAGGAAAAGGGATTATTTTTATTTTGATAATCAAAGAGGTAAAAACTTGCCCAGTTTGATTAATTCTGTTTAATGTTATAGTCGTTCATAATTTCTTTATTAATTAATTTGTTAATACTCGAGAAGGATTACTCTGTTTGTTAAGGAAGTCCAGCTTTTTTTATGTAAAATTTACAGTCTGGAAATAAATTTCCAAATTCGAATTGAAAGAGTATCTTGAGGAGAAAAATCTGATATATGGGCAGACAATGGTGTTGTAGAGTGTGGATTATTGGGGAAAGTATATTACAGGCTATAGGGTTGATTGCTATCTTCAAAGATTTTACTTCAACTGAATATTCAAGCAGACAAGTGCATCTTAGGAATTTTATCGTTACTTGAATCATGAAATATCTCAAAGTTTTTCTCATCAACTTACTTCCAATCTAACTTAAAATTATTAAAAGGAGATAGCTTGCTTCTATCTCTAGTTTTTTGAAGAAATTGGAAGTTGGTAAGCAACAAGAAGATTGTGAGAAATGACTCAAGATATGCTATAATAGAATCAGAAAAATTTGAAAAACCCGAAGGGTACCCTTCCTTTATTATATTCATAATAAAGGAATCCTATCAGTCCTTCGCTAAATTATAACTGAAAGGTAAACTTTATATGAAACAAGAACTGGAACAGCTTCTGGCACAAAATGACACCTTTATGGTGGAAGGCGCACTCAATAAAAATAAACTGGCTGAATTAGCACGACAGTATAATCCTGAACTCCTAAATCTCTTGATGAGTGATGAAAAGATCTCTAATCACTTCTTTTCTAAGCTGGAGACAGGTATTCTCGTCTTTAAGAAAGATGTCTTTTTACATTTTTTGAATAATAAGGAGTTTCTCCCTGACAGCTTTACTGCTTACAAAACGAAAATCGGTTTAGCGACTGGCGACAAGTATCTTTCAGAAAATCAAGAAGTTGTTTTAAATTTTCCGTACAAAGACTGTGTACTTGAGGCTGGACAGACTAAGGATGATGCTAAACGTCAAGAGATTTTCTTTAACGAAACGCTTGCACCAACGGAAATTAATCGTTTACTGGATGATAAGGTTTTGACCAACTTTAAACGCTATGACGAAACTGGCGAGCATAACGTGGAAGAGATAAAAGATACTGATAATCTTATTATTAAAGGGAATAATCTTATCGCTCTGCATAGTTTGAAAAAACGCTTTGCTGGAAAAGTTAAGTTGATTTATATTGATGTTCCGTATAACACTGGAAACGACTCTTTTGGATATAATGATAGTTTCAATCATTCAACTTGGTTGACTTTTATGAAGAATAGACTCGAAATTGCCAAAACTCTATTGAGCGATGATGGGGTTATTTTTGTACACTTAGACGATAACGAAGTAAAATATCTGGGTGTTTTAATGGATGAAATTTTTGGAAGAGAAAACTTCGTGGAGCTAGTGACCGTTGTAAATAATCCCCGTGGACGAGACTATGGTGGTATTGCCAATATGCACGAGTTCATTTATGTATATAAGCGACCATTTGCCGAGTTAAATTTAATTGATGATCCAGACAAGAAATTTAAATTTGAAGATGAATTCGGCGGATTTGATATTCGAGAGCTTAGAAATAGGAATACAGCTTTTCATATTGGGAATCGCCCTAACCTTGCTTATCCAATTTATGTTAATCCTAATTCAGAAGATGATTCAGGATTCTATAAAGTTTCTGAGGTTCGAACTGAAGAGTATTCAATAGAAGTGATGCCTAAAAAGTCGCGTGGAATTCAAACTGTTTGGCGATGGGGTAAGCCTAAATTTATTGAAAACAAAAATATTCACGTAATGGCTAGACCGATGAAAGATGGCGGATGGTCAATTCAGGAAAAATATCGCAAAAGTAGCACTATGGCACGTTCTGTGTGGTGGGATAAAGAAGTTAATAGCGAAAAAGGAACAATCCATCTTCAGGAATTATTTGGAGAAAAAGTTTTTATGTTCCCTAAGCCCGAAGGAACAATTAAAAGAATTATAGAAATTGCTACGAATGAAGGCGATATTGTCCTCGATTACCACCTCGGGTCAGGTACTACAGCCGCCGTCGCCCACAAAATGAACCGCCAATACATTGGAATTGAGCAGATGGACTATATTGAGACAGTTTCTGTGGAACGTTTGAAAAAAGTAATTGCTAGTGAACAAGGTGGCATCTCAAAAGACGTCAACTGGACTGGTGGCGGTAGCTTTGTTTACGCTGAACTTAAAAATGACGCCCAAGACTTCAAAAATGCTATTTCCGAAGCGACAATAACAGAAGAACTACTGGATCTATTTGAACTTGCCAAAAAATCATCCTTCTTATCTTATCGCATTGACCCGAAAAAGTTGAAGCCAAATGAGTTTTCTCAACTTTCTCTAGCAGAACAGAAACAAGTCCTGTCTGAGATTATCGATAACAACAATCTCTACGTGAATTACTCGGATATTGACGATATTGATTACGAGATTTCCGCTCAAGATAAAAAGCTCAATCATACTTTCTACGGAAAGGAACAGTAAGCTATGCCTTTCATTTACGAAACCTATGACACCGTCAGTCGCTCTGGCTTCAAAAGCTTTCGAGTAGATTTGCCAGATTACATTACTAAAAACCTGAAACACTCTTTGCGTTCTTATCAAGAGGAAGCGATTGGACGCTATTTATACTATAAATCAGATGAAAATCGTGCGATTCCAGAGCAAGTCCTCTACAATATGGCGACTGGTTCTGGTAAGACACTCTTGATGGCGGCGGTTATCCTGGAAAAATACCAGCAAGGCGAGCGGAACTTCATCTTCTTCGTTAATAACGACAATATTCTTACCAAAACTAAGGATAATTTCTTGGAAAGTGCTTCTGATAAATACCTTTTTGCGGATAAAATTGTCATGGACGGGCAAATTGTGACCGTGCGTGAAGTGACAGATTTTTCAGATAGCCGTGATGATAGCATCAATATCGTTTTCACCACTATCCAGAAACTCCACCAAGACCTCAACACGCCACGAGAAAACCGTCTGTCTTATGAGCAATTCAAGGATATTTCTGTTGTCATGTTGGCGGATGAAGCCCATCACTTGAACGCTGGACTGGATACAAACGAGAAAAAAGACAACACCAGCTGGACGTCTACCATTGAAGCTATCCAGAAAACCGCTAAAAAATCCAGTATTTTTGAATTTACGGCAACGATTGACCTAAAAAATCCAACCTTAGCTCAAAAGTACGAAAAATCCTTACTTTTCAAATATGATTTGAAGGAATTTCGACTGGACAAGTATTCGAAAGATGTTCTCTTTCACTTAGTAGATGGTGATGTTAACCATCGTATGCTTCAAGCTATTCTTGTCAGTCAATATCGCAAGAAAATCGCTCTGAAAAATGGTATCAACCTAAAACCCTTGGTCATGTTCAAGTCACAGAAGATTGCTGAGAGTCAAGAAAATCTGGACGCATTTTTGTGGGTGTTAGAGAATCTTTCTATAGAAGATATTCAAGCACAGCGTGACCTCGTTTCAGAAATGGACGAAAAATCTAGTATCTTAAAAAAAGTGTTTGCTTACTTCGAGACAGTTAGCATTTCTGATGCTGACTTGATTGCAGAGCTTCAGGAAGATTTTCGAAAAGAACGCCTGCTATTAGTGGACGGAAAAAACAAGAACAAAGACAGCCTCACTCTCCTCAATACCTTGGAACAACCGATAAATGAAATCCGTGCGATTTTTGCCGTGGATATGCTTAATGAAGGCTGGGATGTTCTCAATCTTTTCGACATTGTCCGACTTTATGACACCCGTGATGGTAAGACCACAAAAAATGGATTTGTCGCTGGAAAAACTACCAATACCGAGAAGCAGTTGATTGGCCGTGGTGCTCGCTATTATCCTTTTGTCATTGGTGATAATTTTGAAGAAAAATACACTCGAAAATTTGACGAAAATGAAAATCATGAACTTCGGGTGATTGAACAACTCCATTATCATTCTTCCAATAATCCTCAATACATTTCAGAGCTCAAGCAAGTCTTGCGAGAGTCTGGTATTTTCGATGACCTAAATCTGGAAGAGCGTGAACTGAAGCTTAAGGAGTCATTCAAAAAAACTCGAACCTACACAGATGGTGTCGTTTGGATGAACAAACGATTATCTTATGAACAATTGTTAGAGCAACGTCAGGAAAATCTTTTTGATACCAACTTTATTCCCCAGTCGTTCGAAGTTAAACTTCCAACTCATGGTGTTCGAGATATTGAAGCGTTCGACGAGACAACTTACGTCTCGGAAGCATTAGGTGCTATGACCTTTAAATTTGGTAAGGTTATCAGAGGCAATATCGTCAGAACGGCTATCAATCGTAATAAGAAGTTTTCATTCGATAATCTTCAAAAAGCTTTTGTAGGGCTTGCAAGTGTTGCTAGTTTCATTAATATGCTTTCAGATATTGATATGCGAGTGGAGTCTCAGTACAAACTAGTGGAGGATTTAACTCCAGACGATAAACTATACATCACGGAAAAACTTCTCCATCACATTGAAAAAGATTTGATTGCGACCGAGGAACGCTTCTTCGGTTCAGAAAAATTTGAACAGTATAAGATTAAAGACCTGTTTGAGGATAATATTTTACGGAAATATACCATCAATCACCAAAGGCAAGCAGAGTTTGGCTTGTCGCAGAAAAATCCAGCCGAAACCCAATATTTCGAAGATTTGGATAATCTGGACTGGTACGCTTACGATGATAACTTTGGCACAAGTGAAGAAAAACTTCTTGTTCGGTTGATTAAGGATTTGATGGCGGAACTTGAAGAAAAATGGTCAGATATTTACTTGCTCCGAAATGAAAAAGCTGTGAAGATTTATAGTTTCGATAAAGGTCAAGCCTTTGAACCAGACTTTCTCATGTTTGCTAACGACAAAAAGACAGGAAATGTTTCTTGGCAGATTTTCATTGAACCAAAAGGAAGTCAGTTCTTAGACGCAGATAATACTTTCAAAAATAGTAAGGAAGGCTGGAAGCAGGAATTCTTGCGTCAGATTTCTGAACGAGATGAGGCGAGGACGCTAGTTGATGATGAACATTATCGGATTGTGGGTTTGCCGTTCTTTAATGATACGGTGAGTAAGGACGAGGTTAAGAAACAACTACGGACACTTTAATAAATAATGTGAGTAGGAGATAAGAAAATGTATATTTCTAAAATTAAATTAGTAAACTTTAAGAGTTTTAAAGGAGAGCACGTTATTGAATTCTCGGAAGGTGTAAATTTTTTCGTAGGAAACAATAACTGTGGTAAGACGACAATTTTTAAAGCAATTGAATTCATTCAGAGTGGAAAAAACAAGTTAGATTTTATAACTCAGGGTCATGAGACTGAAAATATATCTGTCGAACTTGAATTCAAAGGTGCAGATCTCAGTGAAATAGTTAATGATGAAAATCTAAATCTTAATAAATACAGTGACTATGTAATCGACAATGAAGATGGTACGTATAGTCTTAGGGTTTTAAGGTCGTCTCAGGAATGTGAAGTAACGCAAGGCAAAAAAACAGTTTCTTTAGATATCTCAAAAGTAAGGATTTATAATCCAAATTCAACCGAGGAAGATGATATAAAGAGGTTTGAAAACCCCACAGGTATTGATAAAACGATTACTGCGTTATTTGATGCTCAGTTTGTATATTCGGATATAAGGAATGAAGATTATCAAGATTTTGGTAAGACCAAAATAATAGGTAAAATAATTAATGACATAACAAAAGATTTTCAAAAAGGCGATACCTGGAGAGAATTTCAAGATGCTCATAACAAAACTTTTGGAGATGAAGGGTTGGGTAGAATTCTTGAAGGAATTGCGACTAAAATTTCCTCCGTGTTGAGAGAGCAGTATGGAGATGGTGAGGTACAATTTAATTTTGGATTGCCTGAAATTGATAATTTCTTTAAGACGGGTAGTCTTCTTCTTTCGGATAATGGTATTTCAACTTCTGTTTCAGAAAAAGGTACTGGAATGCAACGGGCATTAGCTTTAAGCTTAATTCAAGTTTATGCTGGTGTGCTTGATAATGAAGAAGAAACATTATCTAAGCCAATTATGTTTTTTATTGATGAGCCTGAGACATTTTTACATCCTAAAGCTCAAGATAAACTTATCGATTCACTCAATAAAATTTCTGAAAAGTATCAAGTTTTTATTACGACTCATTCTCCTTACCTGTTAAAAAAGTTTGATTGTAGAACTCAGCAAATCAATATTTTTTCCAAGAATGGCGACGGGGTAAATTTTGTATCGGATAAGCGGGAATTAAATTTATTCGGAACTACCTCACCGACAATAGGAGAAATAAACTACATTGCTTTTGGAGTAAACAGCGTGGAATTTCACAATGAACTATATGGATTTATCCAAGCAAAAGCTATTGATGAGGATGAAAAAAATTACTCCGAGAAAGGATTCGAAAAATGGCTTGTAGGTAAAGGTGTAGCTCAAGATAAAGACTATCATCGTTTATTAAAAAATGGGGATACTCAACAAGAGCAAAAAACTCTTCCAACCTTAATTCGCAACATCATACATCATCCAGAAAATCAAAATAACAGCTATACTACAGAAGAGCTGGAAGAATCAACAGAATTACTTTTGAATATTTTACGTGATTTAGTGTAAAATACACAGGATGTCTTGATATAGATGTCCTTTTTTGGTTTATGGAAATATTATCATTTTGGACTGCTGTTTGCTCTATGGTATAATAGATTCATGGATAAAAAATATGAAAAGATCTCCCAAGATTTGGGAGTAACCTTAAAGCAAATCGATACTGTTCTAAGTCTGACGGCTGAGGGGGCGACAATTCCCTTCATCGCGCGTTACCGGAAGGACATGACTGGTAGTCTGGATGAGGTGGCGATTAAGGCTATTATTGATCTGGATAAAAGTCTGACAAATCTCAACGACCGTAAAGAAGCTGTCTTGGCTAAGATTCAAGAACAAGGCAAGCTGACCAAGGAATTGGAAGAAGCTATCCTGGCAGCTGAAAAATTAGCAGACGTAGAAGAACTCTACCTTCCTTATAAGGAGAAACGTCGTACCAAGGCAACCATTGCCCGTGAAGCTGGACTCTTTCCTCTTGCTCGCTTGATTTTGCAGAATGTAGATGGCTTAGAGAAAGAAGCTGAAAAGTTTGTCTGTGAAGGATTTGCGACTGGTCAAGAAGCCTTGGCTGGTGCGGTTGATATCTTGGTAGAAGCCTTATCTGAAGATGTGACCTTGCGCTCACTGACCTATCAGGAAGTGTTGAGACACTCTAAAATCACTTCGAAAGTCAAAGATGAAAGTCTTGATGAAAAGCAAGTTTTCCAGATTTATTATGATTTCTCAGAGACAGTTGGCAATATGCAAGGCTATCGTACCTTGGCACTCAATCGTGGGGAAAAGCTAGGCGTCTTAAAAGTCGGTTTTGAGCACGCGACAGATCGTATTCTTGCTTTCTTTGCTGCCCGTTTCAAGGTGAAAAATGCCTATATAGATGAAGTTGTTCAACAGTCAGTTAAGAAAAAGGTCTTGCCTGCTATTGAGCGACGCATTCGGACAGAATTAACTGAGAAAGCAGAAGAAGGAGCTATCCAACTTTTTTCTGACAACCTGCGCAATCTCCTATTGGTTGCTCCGCTGAAAGGGCGCGTGGTTCTAGGATTTGACCCTGCTTTTCGTACAGGTGCCAAACTTGCTGTCGTAGATGCAACAGGGAAAATGCTGACGACTCAAGTCATTTATCCTGTTAAACCAGCCTCAGCTCGTCAAATCGAAGAAGCCAAGAAAGATTTGGCAGATTTGATTGGTCAGTACAGTGTCGAAATCATTGCCATCGGAAATGGAACGGCCAGTCGGGAAAGTGAAGCCTTTGTGGCGGAAGTTCTGAAAGATTTTCCTGAGGTCAGCTATGTTATTGTCAATGAAAGTGGCGCTTCTGTCTACTCTGCCAGCGAACTTGCTCGTCAGGAGTTTCCAGAATTAACTGTTGAAAAACGCTCTGCTATCTCTATCGCTCGACGTTTGCAAGATCCGCTTGCCGAATTGGTCAAAATTGATCCCAAATCAATCGGTGTCGGGCAATACCAGCACGATGTCAGTCAGAAGAAACTGTCTGAAAGTCTGGACTTTGTAGTCGATACCGTGGTCAACCAAGTCGGTGTCAATGTCAATACAGCTAGCCCAGCACTTCTTTCCCATGTGGCTGGACTCAATAAAACCATTTCTGAAAATATTGTCAAATACCGTGAGGAAGAAGGAAAAATCACTTCACGCGCTCAAATCAAGAAGGTTCCTCGCCTAGGTGCCAAAGCCTTTGAACAGGCTGCCGGTTTCCTCCGTATTCCTGAAAGTAGCAATATCCTTGATAATACAGGAGTTCACCCAGAAAACTATGCTGCTGTCAAAGAGCTATTCAAACGCTTGGATATCAAGGACTTGAATGAAGAAGCGCAAAACAAGCTTAAGTCGCTTTCAGTTAAGGAGATGGCACAAGAACTAGAGCTTGGTCCAGAAACTCTTAAAGATATCATTGCCGACCTTCTCAAACCAGGTCGTGATTTCCGTGACTCTTTTGATGCACCTGTTCTTCGTCAAGATGTCTTGGATATCAAGGATTTAAAAGTCGGCCAGAAGTTGGAAGGTGTGGTGCGTAATGTCGTTGATTTCGGTGCCTTCGTTGATATCGGGATTCACGAGGACGGCCTCATTCATATTTCTCATATGAGTCGCAAATTTATCAAACATCCCAGCCAAGTGGTGTCTGTTGGAGATTTGGTAACGGTTTGGGTTAAGAAAATCGATACTGAACGTGAAAAAGTCAATCTGTCGCTTCTAGCTCCAAATGAATCTAACTGAGTACGTTCAATCTGTTTCTCTCGAAGACTTTGGTAGACCTTTTAAACACCAAGCCCAGTGGAATTCTCGTCTGCGAACGACAGGTGGGCGATTTTTCCCCAAGGATGGGCATTTGGATTTTAATCCCAAGGTCTATAATGAACTTGGTTTGGAGGTTTTTCGCAAAATCGTGCGCCATGAGCTTTGTCACTATCACCTTTATTTTCAGAAAAAGGGTTATCGCCATAAGGACCGAGATTTTAAGAAACTTTTGAAAGAAGTGGATGGACTGCGCTTTGTTCCCCCTCTGAAAGGCCAAAACACCTACCTAGTTTATCAGTGTCAATCTTGCCAGCAAACTTATCAGCGCAAGCGTAGGATTGATACCAAACGCTACCGATGTGGCGTCTGCCGTGGCAAACTCGTCATCTTAAATCGGCCTAAGGACTGATGTTTTTGCCCCCGTTTCATGCTATACTACTTGTAAGAATACCGAAAGAGGAACATATCATGAATAACAAATTTTATAAAATGAAACGAAATAGTATGGTATCGGGAGTTTTAGCTGGGCTATCAGACAAGTGGAATTTTGATGTAACTCTAGTCCGCTTTCTCTTTGCTATTTTTACCATATCAAATTTTGGGATTGGTGTGATTATTTACATCATTCTTGCGTCTATCCTGCCAACTAAGGAAGAAATCGAAGCAGAAATGTACGGAACAGGACCACGCAAACGCAAGGAAGCCGAAGCCATTGATGACAATGATGGACGGTTTTGGTGAGTTGGATTTTGAAATAGTTTACAGACACTTTCCTTATTTCTCAAAGAAGTCAGAAAAAGAAGTGAACCCTTAACCCTTGCATCCGCAAGGGTTTTCTTCTTACCTTTCTTTTATGGTAAAATATTGATAGCGAAATTGCTTGATATTCTTCAATCTTACAAAAATGTAAGATTAAAGTCTCTTTTGTAAGGTTAGGTTATGGCAAGACCTCTTTTTTTGCGATAAACTAGACTCATAAAGAACAAAGGAGCAAAACCATGAAAAGAATCTTACAAAAGAAAACAAGAAAACCAAGTCAAAAAGATATCGAGCGTGTTCAACTGGGATGCGCTATGATGCAAGCACAGTTTCAATTGATGGGATATTAAGAAGGAGAAAATCATGACACTTTTAGATGTAAAACACGTTCAAAAAATCTACAAAACACGTTTCCAAGGAAACCAAGTCGAAGCACTCAAAGACATTCACTTTACCGTAGAAAAGGGTGACTACGTTGCCATCATGGGGGAGTCTGGTTCAGGAAAGTCAACCCTGCTCAACATCCTAGCTATGCTGGATAAACCAACTCGAGGCCAGGTTTACCTAAACGGAACAGACACAGCCACTATTAAAAATTCACAGGCTTCGAGTTTCCGTCGTGAGAAGTTGGGATTTGTCTTCCAAGACTTTAACTTGCTAGATACCTTGTCTGTTAAGGATAATATCTTGCTTCCGTTAGTGTTATCAAGAAAGCCCATTACGGAGATGATGAAAAAATTGGTGGTGACTGCTGAGAATCTAGGTATCAACCAATTGCAAGAGAAGTACCCTTACGAGATCTCAGGCGGTCAAAAGCAGCGGGTAGCAGTAGCACGCGCCATCATCACAGAACCTGAAATTCTCCTTGCAGATGAGCCGACGGGAGCCCTTGACTCCAAGTCATCTGCAGCTCTTTTGGATGTTTTTGATGAAATCAATGAGCGTGGCCAAACTATTCTTATGGTAACTCACTCAACCGCAGCAGCCAGCAGGGCCAAGCGCGTTCTCTTTATCAAGGACGGAATTCTTTACAATCAAATCTACCGTGGAGACAAGACAGAACGTCAGATGTTCCAGGAAATCTCTGATACCTTGACTGTCATGGCAAGTGAGGTGAATTAGTATGTTTCGATTGACCAATAAGTTAGCGGTTTCGAACTTAATCAAAAACCGCAAACTCTACTATCCCTTTGCTTTAGCAGTTCTCTTAGCTGTGACCATCACCTATCTCTTTTACTCACTGTCACTTAATCCTAACATTGGTAAGATTCGAGGGGGAGAAACTATCTCTATGACCCTTGCTCTCGGTATGGTAGTTGTTACCATCGCTTCTGGAATTATTGTACTTTATGCCAATAGTTTTGTCATGAAGAACCGCTCCAAGGAGCTGGGTGTATATGGTATGCTGGGGCTTGAAAAGCGCCATTTGATCAGTATGGTTTTTAAGGAGCTTCTTATTTTTGGTTCCTTAACCTTGACAGCTGGTCTCGGTCTAGGAGCTCTCTTTGATAAGCTAATCTTTGCCCTTCTTCTGAAGCTGATGAAAATGAAAGTGGAGCTCGTTTCGACTTTCCAACCAATTGTCTTCATCCTAGTTCTCATCGTCTTTGGAGCTATCTTCCTAGGTCTAATTTTTATCAATGCCTTTCGCATCGCACGCATGAATGCCCTTCAGCTCTCTCGTGAAAAAGCCAGTGGTGAGAAAAAAGGACGTTTCTTAGGCCTTCAAACCATTCTAGGTCTGATTAGTTTGGGAGCTGGTTATTACCTAGCAGTAACAGTTGAAAATCCACTTTCTGCTGTTCTGATTTTCTTCGTAGCAGTTTTGTTAGTTATTTTGGGAACTTATCTTCTCTTCAATGCAGGGATCACAGTTTTCCTACAAATCTTGAAGAAAAACAAGCGTTACTATTACCAACCTAACAACATGATTTCCGTATCCAATCTTATCTTTCGAATGAAGAAAAATGCGGTTGGTTTGGCTACGATTGCCATCCTTTCAACCATGGTCTTGGTGACTATGTCTGCTGCAACAAGCATTTTTAAGACTTCAGAAAACTTCAAGAAGGTCATGAATCCACATGATTTTGGGATTACAGGACAGAATGTTGAAAAAGAAGACATCGAAAAACTCTTGAACAAGTATGCTAGTGATAATGGATTGACTGTCACAAAGAAAGAAGTTCTTACATACAGTAACTTTGGTGTGGCAAATCAAGAAGGTACGAAATTGACAATCTTTGAGAAAGGTCAAAATCGTGTTCAACCGAAAACTATTTTTATGGTCTTTGACCAAAAAGACTATGAGAATATGACAGGACAGAAACTTGGACTTTCAGGTAAGGAAGTTGGATTGTTTGCTCAAAACAAGGAACTTCAAGGGCAGAAAGAACTGACTCTGAATAACCAGACCTACACGATCAAAGAAGAAATCAAAAAAGATTTTATTCTTGAACATGTCCCAAATCAGTACAATATTCTAACTTCGGACTATAACTATTTGGTTGTTCCTGACTTACAAGCCTTTCTTGAACAGCATCCTAACTCTTCCATCTTTAATCAATACTATGGGGGTATGAATGTAACAGCTAGTGAGGACGAGCAACTTAAAATTGCAGATGACTATTCAAAATTCGTTAACAACTTTAATAGAGAAATAAACAAAGATGGAAGCTATGTTTACGGAAGCAATCTGGCTGATAGTAGTGCGCAGATGAGTGCTCTCTTTGGTGGAGTTTTCTTCATCGGTATCTTCCTCTCTATCATCTTTATGGTAGGAACAGTTCTGGTTATTTACTACAAACAAATCTCTGAGGGCTATGAAGACCGTGAACGTTTCATCATTTTGCAAAAGGTCGGACTCGATCAAAAGCAAATCAAGCAAACCATCAACAAACAGGTTCTAACTGTTTTCTTCCTTCCATTGCTCTTTGCCTTCCTACACCTTGCTTTTGCCTATCATATGCTTAGCCTCATCCTAAAAGTCATTGGCGTGCTCGATGCGACCATGATGTTGACCGTTACATTGTCCATCTGTGCCATCTTCCTCATCGTCTACGTTTTGATCTTTATGATTACCTCAAGAAGCTATCGCAAGATTGTACAAATGTAAAAAAGATACCTCGATGCTGGTCGAGGTATTTCTTTTATCTTAGATACTAAAGAGTTGTCCCAAGAGGAAGGTTACGCCCATGGTGAGAAGTCCGATACAGAGGTTACGGATCATAGCAGTTTTCGTAGGAGCCTTGCCTAGTTTAGCACTGGTATAGCCAGTGACAAGAAGGGAAAGGGCCACGATAAAGACAGTAGCAGGAATACGATAATCGCTTGGAAAGACGGTTATCGACAGCATAGGAGGAAGGCTTCCCAGTACAAAGGCGATAAAGCTAGAGATTGCAGCATGCCAAGGATTGGTAAACTCTTCGTACTCGATACCGTATTTTTCCTCAACTAAGGCTTTGAGTGGATTTTTTAAAAAAGCCTTGTTGGTCAAGAGTTGGGCGGACGTTTCACACTCACCGTTTTGAAGATAAGCAGCATAGAGGGATTGTTTTGCAGATTCGATGTCTTTATCCAAGAGTAATTGTTCTCGGGCAACAGCGGCTTCTTCTGTGTCTTTTTGAGTGGATACAGAGACGTATTCGCCACCAGCCATAGAAAAAGCACCAGCGAGGATAGCTGCTAGTCCAGATAAAAAGATAATCCAGATATTGCTCGTCGCACTGGCAACACCGATAACGACTCCAGCGATGGAAATAATCCCATCATTGGCACCCAGAACACCTGCGCGTAGGATATTGAGTCGGCCTGCAAAGTTAGCATCAAGTTCATGTTTTATTTCTGTCATAGTCATCTCCTTTCTTTTCATTATAGAGAAAAGAGTAGGGGAATACAAACTTTTTAAACTATCTGAAAAAAGTTCTACGATTCTAATTTTTAAGCCCTTTTCTACTTTATCGAAAAAGCACGGCAATACAGTTGCCAATCCTACTGTACAAGTCCTTTTTTAGCTTATCTATGGTATAATAGAAGGTAGATTTATCAATTGGAGAATGAAGGATTTTATGATTAAACTTGTAGCAACCGAAATCGGAATAAGGTAATTGATACAATAGAATACTAAGAAAGCCTTGGAATAAGTTGTTTCAAGGCTTTTTACTGTCTATAGATAGAAGAAAATGGGTATCAGAAATACTTTGATTCTATGGAGACATCCTTGATTTGTTAAACGTTAAATTGCATGTTTCGAAAGTCAACCATCTTGAGGCAGTATAACTGCATAATATTATCAGTTGAAACGTATGTTATAAAATGCTATAATTATTTATAATATTTAATTTTAAATTGCTGTATATGAGGAACGGAATATGCCAAAATCATTCGATGAATTTTACTTTTCCACTGCGGATGAGAAAGAAGATATTAAGACTTTAAATGATTATTTTATAAAATATAAAAATCTAGGAATTTATCAAGATAATATGTTCTGCCCAGAGTGTAAACAAGCAGAGTTATCTTATGTCCCTAAGACTTCGCAAAGGAGAGCACATTTAAAAAGAAAAACTAGTTCTAAACACACAAATGGGTGCTCTTATCAATTTGATTATGCTAGCAAAAAGTATATAGAAGAATATTTTAAAAATCTTCGTGATGACCAAATTAAAGATAAGCTAGATGCTATGATGAGAAGCCTTTTTTTCAAAAAAGAATATTTGCCTCAAACAGCGATAGTTCGAGGAGGTTTTAGTGATGAAAATCCTTTAGTTCTGACAAGAAAGGTTGAAAGACAAGTACATCATAAAACTTTAAGAAGAAAAAGTATTGAAAAATGGCTAGACAAAGAACTTGAAGATGAACTTCATCTTTTCTATGGTAAAGTACGTTTAAGCATTTCAAAATGGAATAATGAGCAAGGATATACTCTTTATTTTTTGAATATTTTTTGTAAGGATTCGAATAGGGAATGGAAAAAGAAAGCGAGCATATATCTCGGTAATAAAGTCTTGCTTAAAGTTGAAGAAGATGCAGATTATTTTTTTGTTGCAATTGGCCAATTAGATTTCTCAAAAGGATTCCCTCCAAAATTGAAGTTAGCTAGTAGACAAGCTTTATCTATTGAGAAAGTTGTATGATAAGCAGAGGTGTAAAATGGCTTCGTTTGAATATTTAACTGATAGTTTGAAGAAAATTTTCTTAAAAAAGTCTATATCTGATTTTGAAAACGAAACAGAGAATGGAGAGGAAGGCTATGATCCTAGATTTAATGATTCTATTTCAGAAGAACGAGGGATCAAGATTAAAACGTATTATGAAAATTGGGAGAATCAGACATTTGACTCTCTATTGGAAGAGAATGGCTGTGTAGAGTTAGAATTGCTCATTAATGATAATGAAATTTCTGAGAATTTTAGTTTTCGAAATATTGGTATAAACTATAGTGTTACCAAAACTGCAGATTTTAATTTCAGGTATAGAAGTATTAGTGTGCTACCTATGTATAGAGAAAAAGGTGTATGTAGTTACTTACTCTTAAAATCAATTATTGCAGTTTTAGAAGCACTAGAAAACAAAGATGTAGAATTTTCTTTAGTAAATACAGTGAAAATTGAAATTGAAGACAGATTTTCAATTTACGATTCTATTTTAACGGAAAAAATCCCCAGTGAAAATATGCAATATAGGGTATTCTTAGCTGAAAATAGAGATACTGATTTAGCACAGTTAAGGGAAATGTATAATAGCAAGCTAGAAAAAATGACTACTAATTTAAAATTTGCATAGTATGATAGTATGTATAGATTTAGTCATCATTTAATCAATATTTCGTCTGGAAGAAATCATTTAGTTTTCATAAAGTGTGTTGTTCTGCTTGAAAATTGAGAGACTTTGAAACAAGATAAATAGTAAAAAGCCTTGACTACCAAGGCTTTTTACTATGGCTTCAAGCTAGT
Source organism: Streptococcus sp. HMSC077F03 (assembly GCF_001812375.1). Classification (GTDB taxonomy): domain Bacteria; phylum Bacillota; class Bacilli; order Lactobacillales; family Streptococcaceae; genus Streptococcus; species Streptococcus oralis_S. Next base: position 294,171 of record NZ_KV808793.1, on the reverse strand, counting down.
TTCTAAGAAGGTTCAGAGATTCCATTTATAGCCTAAGTGATCAGGCCAGAAAAGGAGGAAAATTAAATAGTAGATAATTATTTCATTTATTGGTTATTAGTTTATCAAAATGGCTAGTGTAAGATAAACATAGGAAACAGATATACAGAGGATGAAAAATATGCACGTAGTTACTTAATTAAACAATATACAGACATTGGAAAATATGGAATAGATAATGTGCTGAGTGTATTAATTTGTTTTATGAAATATATTGAATTTGATAATGAGTGTCTGTTACAAGAGAAGTTTAGTTATTATAAATTTAGGATTGTAGATGCTATTTTTTAAATAAAACTCACTTCAAAAACGGTCAGGTCATAGAAATATGATCTGACTGTTTTTATGAATGGAATGAGACATTCATTTTATGATATAATATAAAGGATTAACAGAGATGAAAAATGATGGGGGTATTCATAAATCGTTAAAAAGTGCACACCCTAAATGTCCTTTGCACACCCCTAATTCAAAAAAGGAGATAATTGTATGATAAAACTCATTGCCACCGATATGGATGGAACCTTTCTAGATGGAGAGGGGCGGTTTGATATGGAACGCCTCAAAAACGTACTTGTTTCCTACAAGGAAAAGGGGATTTATTTTGCTGTGGCTTCAGGTCGCGGTATTCTGTCCCTGAAAAAGCTGTTTGCGGATGTACGTGATAAAGTGATTTTTATAGCTGAAAATGGGAGCTATGTTGAGTTTCATGGTGAGGATATGTATGAGGCTACTATGCCTCGCGACTTTTACTTGAACACTTTTGAAGCTTTAAAGAAATCGCCCTATTTTGATGAAAGAAAAATGCTACTGACTGGGAAAAAAGCTTGTTATGTTTTGGACACAGTGGATGAAACTTATCTTAAGTTAAGTAGTCACTACAATGAAAATATTCAAAAAATAGCACGTTTGGAAGAGATCACGGATGAGATTTTTAAATTCACCACTAACTTCACAGAAGATACGATAGAAGCTGGTGAGGCTTGGGTAAATGAAAATGTTCCTGGTGTGAAAGCTATGACAACTGGTTTTGAATCCATTGATATTGTCTTGGACTATGTTGATAAGGGTGTAGCTATTGTTGAGCTGGCAAAAAAACTGGGTCTGACCATGGATCAGGTTATGGCTTTTGGCGATAATCTCAATGACCTTCACATGATGCAGGTAGTGGGGCACCCCATCGCTCCTGAAAATGCGCGACCAGAAATTTTAGAATTAGCAGAAGCAGTGATTGGCCACCATAAGGACCAATCAGTGATGGCTTATATGGAGGGTTTGTAATGGCAGATATTAAATTGATTGCACTGGATTTGGACGGTACTTTGCTGACAACGGATAAAAAGCTGACAGATCGTACCAAGGCGGTCCTCAAAGCTGCGCGTGACCGTGACATCAAGGTCGTTCTGACAACGGGACGTCCTCTGAAGGCTATGGATTTCTTTCTCCATGAGCTAGGGACTGATGGTCAGGAGGATGAGTACACCATCACCTTTAATGGTGGTCTAGTACAGAAAAATACAGGGGAGATTCTCGATAAAACCGTCTTTTCAATCGACGATGTGGCACGCTTGTACGAGGAAACTGAAAAACTCGGATTACCGTTAGATGCTATTTCAGAAGGAACCGTCTATCAAATCCAGTCAGACCAAGAAAGTCTCTATGCTAAGTTCAACCCAGCCCTGACTTTCGTACCTGTCGCTTTTGAAGATCTATCTAGTCAGATGACGTATAATAAATGCGTGACTGCTTTTGCCCAAGAACCTTTGGATGCAGCGATTCAACAGATTTCTCCAGAATTGTTTGACCAATACGAAATCTTCAAATCGCGTGAACTCTTATTGGAATGGTCGCCGAAAAACGTCCACAAGGCAACAGGTTTAGCGAAATTAATTAAACACTTAGGAATCGATCAAAGTCAAGTCATGGCTTGTGGTGACGAGGCCAATGACCTTTCCATGATTGAGTGGGCAGGTCTAGGAGTTGCCATGCAAAATGCTGTTCCAGCGGTTAAGGAAGTTGCCAATGTGATTACCCCCATGACCAACGACGAGGAAGCCGTTGCCTGGGCTATCGAAGAATATGTGCTAAAGGAGAGTTAAAAAATGGGATTATTTGACCGTTTATTCGGAAAAAAAGAAGAGCCAAAAATCGAAGATGTTGTAAAAGAAGCACTGGAAAATCTTGATTTGTCAGAAGAGGTTGAAGAAAACCAAACGGTAGTCGAAGAAACTGCTCAGGAAGAGACCACAAGAGACAAAGAGGAAGAAACACCTGCTCAAGAAGAACTTCCTCAGATCTCAACAGAAGAAGTCATTGAACCAGAAGCAGTCGAGGAAACAGACCAAGAGGAGCCTGAGCTAGAAGCTGATGAATTGGAGCAAATCCAAGAACCTGAAGAAATTCTAGAAGAAGAGAACCAAGAAACTGTAGAATTCGAAGAAGAGCTAGCTTCTGAAGTAGTAGAAGAAGAACTTCCTCAAGTTGAAGAAACCGTTCAGGAAAAATATGACCGCAGTCTCAAGAAAACCCGTACGGGATTCGGTGCTCGTTTGAATGCCTTCTTTGCAAACTTCCGTTCTGTCGATGAAGAATTCTTCGAGGAATTGGAAGAACTGCTCATCATGAGCGACGTCGGTGTGCAAGTCGCTTCAAACTTAACAGAAGAACTACGTTATGAAGCTAAACTTGAAAACGCTAAGAAGCCTGACGCACTTCGTCGTGTCATTATCGAGAAATTGGTCGAGCTCTACGAAAAGGATGGCAACTACGATGAACAAATCCATTTCCAAGATGGCTTGACCGTCATGCTCTTTGTTGGTGTTAATGGTGTTGGGAAAACAACTTCTATCGGGAAATTGGCTCATCGCTACAAACAAGCTGGCAAGAAAGTCATGTTAGTTGCGGCAGATACCTTCCGTGCGGGTGCAGTGGCCCAGCTAGCTGAATGGGGTCGTCGTGTTGATGTTCCTGTTGTGACGGGGCCTGAAAAGGCTGATCCAGCAAGTGTGGTCTTTGATGGGATGGAACGTGCCGTAGCAGAAGGGATTGATATCCTTATGATTGATACAGCAGGTCGTCTGCAAAACAAGGACAACCTTATGGCCGAGTTGGAAAAGATTGGTCGCATTATCAAACGTGTCGTTCCTGAAGCACCTCATGAAACCTTCCTGGCACTCGATGCTTCAACTGGACAGAATGCCTTAGTACAAGCTAAGGAATTTTCTAAGATAACACCATTGACTGGAATTGTTTTGACAAAAATTGACGGAACTGCCCGAGGTGGTGTTGTACTAGCTATCCGTGAAGAACTCAATATCCCAGTGAAATTGATTGGTTTTGGTGAAAAAATCGATGATATAGGGGAATTTAACTCAGAAAACTTTATGAAGGGTCTCTTAGAAGGCTTGATTTAATACAAAATAAATATCCTGCAAGTCAATCTTGCAGGATATTTTTGCTATTCTAAACGGCCATCTTCACGATAGGCGATATCTGGTTGCCAGGTCCATTTAGCTCCATACTTCTCAAGTAATTCAAAGCTAGCTTGTGGCCCCATGCTTCCAGCTTTATAATCGTAGAGTGGAGCTCCGTTTTCTGCCCAGAGCTCTTCGATACGGTCAATCAATTTCCAAGAAGCACTTACCTCATCCCAGTGGCTAAAATTGGTTGAGTTGTTGTTCAAAACATCGTAGATTAATTTCTCGTATGGGTCTGGTGAGGCTCCCGTAGCAGTAGCATCTGTACGGTAATCCAGAGAGCTTGGAGCTAGGTTAAATTCTTCACCGACTTGTTTCCCATTTAAGCTAAGAGAGAATCCTTCAGTTGGTTGGATATAGATGGTCAAGATATTTGGTGCTAATGGTTCTCCAAAGATAGAGTCCATTTGCTTAAAGACGATATTGACGTGAGTTCCTTTTTCGGTCAGGCGTTTCCCTGTACGGAAGAAAAAGGGAACACCACGGAAACGATCGCTATCTACAAAGAAGGCGCCAGATGCAAAGGTTTCTGTTGTAGATTCAGGATCGACATTTGGCTCGCTTCGATAGGAAATGTATTTCATACCATCGATTTTACCAGAGCGGTACTGACCACGGATAAACTGTTCTTTCAATTCTTCCTCAGTTGGATGATAGAGGTTTTTAAAGACCTTTATCTTTTCAGCACGAATCTCATCCTTTGTAAAGCTAGCTGGTTTGTCCATGGCTAGAAGAGAGAGAAGTTGGAGAGTATGGTTTTGCACCATATCACGAAGGGCACCAGATTGATCGTAGTAGCCACCGCGTTCTTCTACACCCAAACGTTCCGCAAAGGTAATCTGAACATTATCGATGTGTTCGCGATTCCAAACATTCTCAAAGATCATGTTGGCAAAACGAACAGCAAAGATACTCTGAATCATCTCTTTACCTAGGTAATGGTCGATACGGTAGATTTGCTCCTCATCAAAGGCCGCAAGGAGATCTTCATTGAGTTTGCTTGCTGTTTCGTAGTCTGTACCAAATGGTTTCTCAACGATCAAGCGCTCAAAACCTTTACCATCGACAATGTTTTCAGATTTGAGGTGCTTGGCAATAGTTCCAAAGAACTGAGGTGCCATAGACAAGAAGAAGAGCTTATTGTGTTCAGCTTGGTATTTTTCGTTAAGCTCAGCTTGTAATTGGCGCAAAGCAATGTAATGTTCCGTATCGTTCACATCATGGCTTTGATAGTAGAAGTGGCTAGCAAATTCTTGGGCTTGCTCGGTACTATCTGCCAAATCAAGGATGGATTCGACAACTACAGATTCAAAATATTCCTTACTCCAAGGTCTACGAGCTGTTCCGATAACTGCAAAATGTTCAGAGAGATTGCCTGATTTATAGAGTCTGAAAAGGGAAGGGTAGAGTTTGCGTTTAGCTAAATCTCCACTCGCACCGAAAATTGTAACAATAACCTTTGATGACATCTAGCTACCTAATTTCTATATTTTTTCCTAGTTGGACTAGGGATGAGATTTTCTCATTGTCATAGCTTTTATTTTATCATAATTTTCAAAAAAATCAAAAATCCAATACGCAATTAAAAAACTGTAAGGAGAACCTTACAGTTTTGTTTTATACATTTAAGACCTTGTCCAAGAACTCTTTTAGACGAGGGTGTTGAGGGTTATCAAAGATTTGGTCAGGTGTTCCGTCTTCTAGGAACTCACCATCAGCCGTAAAGATAACGCGGTTGGCAACCTGACGAGCAAATCCCATCTCATGGGTTACGATAATCATGGTCATGCCTTGTTCTGCCAATTCCTTCATAACATTCAGTACATCTCCAACCATTTCAGGGTCAAGAGCGGAAGTTGGCTCATCAAAGAGCATGATATCAGGATTCATGGCAAGTCCACGAGCGATAGCTACACGCTGTTTCTGACCACCTGAAAGGCTATCTGGGTTAGCATTAGCTTTGTCTGCAAGACCGACTTTCTCCAGCAACTCCATCCCCAATTTTTCAGCTTCTTCTTTGGTCATTCGTTTGTGTTCAATAGGAGCAAAAGTGATATTTTCTAGGACGGACATGTGAGGGAAGAGGTTGAAATGTTGGAAGACCATTCCAACATTTTCGCGAACATGGTCGACATTGGTTGATTTGTCAGTCAAATCATAACCATTCACAGTGATGTGACCACTCGTTACCTCCTCGAGAAGGTTAAGGCTACGGAGGAAAGTGGATTTACCAGAACCAGAAGGACCGATGATACAGACAACATCTCCTTCATAGAATTTAGTAGTAATGCCTTTTAAGACTTCATTTTTTCCATAATACTTATGCAAATCATTTACATCAATTTTTAGTTTTGCCATTAACGAATCCTCTTTTCTAAGCGTTTCGCTAGTCTAGTCAAAAGCGTGATAATTACAAGATAGAAGATAGCAAGGATTGCATACATCTTGAAACTTTGGTAGTTACGGGCGATGATAATCTTACCAGTTTGGAAAAGTTCCACCAAACCGATAGCAGATACAATGGTTGTATCTTTAAGAGCGATAACGAATTGGTTGACAAAGTTTGGCAACATCAATTTAGTCGCTTGTGGCAAGATAATCTTACGCATGGTTTTTCCATAAGAGATACCAAGACTGCGGCTGGCTTCCATTTGTCCAACTGGAACAGCTTGAATCCCACCACGAACAATTTCAGCGATATAAGCAGCAGCATTGAGTGAGAGGGCTATGGTACCAGCTACAAAGTCGTTAATTGGACTTTGATGGCCTGTAATGGACTCGATGAAGTTTGGAATCCCCCAGAAGATGAAGGCTGCAAGAATCATCAAGGGAATACCTCGAATAACGTCAACGAAAATCTCAGAGATCAGACGAAGAGATTTGTATGGGCTAACGCTAAACATACCGAAGATAATACCGATGACAATGGCGATTGCAAATGAAATAAGTGCAAGAGCAAGAGTGATTCCAAGTCCGCTAAGGAGTTGTTTGTAGTTGTTTTGAAGCAAGCCCCAGATAGTTGTTTCGTCAACCGTACTTGTAGAGTCAGTTGAAGTTTCACTAGCTAGATACTTGTCAAGAATTTTTTGGAATTCTCCGCTAGCTTTAAGATTCGCAAGTCCGTTATTGAACATCTGGATCAATTCTGGATTGCTACCCTTCTTAACTGCAAAGGCTGTTTCACCGATTGGAGTTCCAGCGATTGGAGTTTTCAATTTTTGCCCTTGGCTGATAGAATATTTGAGAACTGGCTCATCATCCATCACGGCATCAATAGATCCAGTATTTAGACTGTCATACATTGATGCGCCATCTGCAAAGGTTTTAATCTTATAGCCGTATTTGCTTTGGTTTTCAGTAAGGAATGTTTGAGAAGCAGTTCCGTTTTTAACACCGACAGTTTTATCCTTGAGGTCTTCATAAGAAGCAATTGTGCTTGATTCTTTCACACCGAGAATCGTATTTGCTGTGTAGTATGATTCTGAGAAGTCGAAGGTTTCCTTACGAGCATCTGTTACAGACATACCAGCAATGATACCATCTGCTTGTCCAGCTTGAACAGCACTAATGGCTGCATCAAATCCTGGATTGGTAATCTCAATTTCAAAACCTTGATCTTTGGCAATGGCCTTGATAAGGTCCATATCAATACCGGTGTATTGATTGCTTGAATTTTGAAAGACGAATGGGGCGAAAGATGAGTCGCTGGCAATAATGTACTTGCTTTTCACGGGAGTAGCTTTTTGTCCAGCAGCAGTAGTTGTCGTTGGGCTTGCCGTAGTTTTAGAAGCTGTCCATTTTTGGATGATTTGCTCCAAGCTACCATCCTTCTTCATTTGTGCTAGGGCTTCGTTAAACTCGGTAACCAAGTGTTCATACTTGCTCCCTTTCTTGACACCAAAGGCAAAGCTTCCAACAGCCTCACCATCCATATTGATGCTGAGATCTTGTCCTTGGTTAATCGCATATTCGATAACAGGTTTATCATCCATGATGGCATTTACAGCACCAGCACTTAGACTGTTATTCATCAAATCACCTGTATCAAAGGTTTTAATAGAGAAACCGTATTTATCTTTGATACTTTCGAGGAAACGTTGAGCAGCAGTTCCGTTCTTAACTCCAACTGTTTTTCCGCTAAGTTCCTCATATTTGGTGATTTTATTTGCCTTTGTGGTAGCAATGACAACTTTTGTATCATAATAGGTATCAGACATGGTAAAGACATTTTCACGTTCTTTTGTTTTTGTCATACCTGCCATAATGGCATCCGCTTGACCTGACTGCACTGCATTTACAGCTGCATCAAAGCCAGGATAAGACATTTGGATGTTCCATCCTTTGATTTCTGCGACTTTATTGATAATATCAACATCAATTCCTTTATAGGTTTGATCTGAATCTTTAAACTCAAAAGGTGCGTAAGCTGTATCAGACACAATCTTAACAGTATCAGCTTTTGCCATACCTAGTGAGAAAATGGGAAATAAAATGAGCAAACATGCTAGTATTTTTTTCTTCATTTTTAGTCTCCTTTTCCGAATATTTTCCCATTATATCAGAAAATGAATGAAAAGGCAAATTTTATGGATTTTATGTAAGGAAATGTAACATGAAATACTCACTCTTATCAACCTAGAGTAGAGTCTGAAAAGTAAATTTATGGTAAAATAGAAGGATAGAAAAATGCAGATGAGGCAATCATGATTAATAGAATTACAGATAATAAATTTAAACTAGTATCAAAATACCAACCTTCAGGAGATCAACCCCAAGCGATTGAGCAGTTGGTTGACAATATCGAAGGTGGAGAGAAGGCCCAAATTTTGATGGGGGCGACGGGTACAGGGAAGACCTATACCATGAGTCAGGTCATTTCCAAAGTTAATAAACCAACTTTGGTCATTGCCCATAACAAAACGCTAGCTGGGCAGCTCTATGGAGAGTTCAAGGAATTTTTCCCTGAAAATGCAGTCGAGTACTTCGTATCCTACTATGATTATTATCAACCAGAGGCCTATGTCCCTTCGAGCGATACCTATATTGAGAAGGATAGCTCGGTCAATGATGAGATTGACAAGCTTCGACACTCAGCGACTTCAACTCTTCTGGAGCGTAACGATGTCATCGTCGTAGCTTCTGTCTCTTGTATCTATGGTTTGGGTTCGCCCAAGGAATATTCTGATAGTGTTGTTAGTCTTCGTCCAGGTCTGGAGATTTCTCGTGATAAACTCTTGAATGACTTGGTTGATATTCAGTTTGAACGCAATGATATTGATTTCCAACGGGGAAGATTTCGCGTTCGCGGGGATGTGGTGGAGATTTTCCCAGCTTCTCGTGATGAACACGCTTTTCGAGTAGAGTTTTTCGGTGATGAGATTGACCGTATCCGTGAGGTTGAGGCTTTGACAGGTCAGGTATTGGGTGAAGTGGATCATTTGGCGATTTTCCCTGCCACTCACTTTGTGACCAATGACGACCACATGGAAGTTGCGATTGTGAAAATTCAGGCAGAGTTGGAGGAGCAGTTGGCTGTCTTTGAAAAGGAAGGCAAACTGCTAGAAGCTCAGCGTTTGAAACAGCGGACAGAGTACGATATCGAAATGCTGCGTGAGATGGGTTATACCAACGGTGTCGAAAACTACTCCCGCCACATGGATGGTCGTAGCGAAGGAGAGCCTCCTTATACGCTTCTTGACTTCTTCCCAGAAGATTTCTTGATTATGATTGATGAAAGTCACATGACTATGGGGCAAATAAAGGGCATGTACAATGGAGACCGTTCTCGTAAGGAAATGTTGGTCAATTATGGTTTCCGTTTGCCGTCTGCCTTAGATAATCGTCCTCTCCGTCGGGAGGAGTTTGAGAGTCATGTGCATCAGATTGTATACGTTTCAGCGACACCAGGTGACTATGAAAATGAACAGACCGAGACAGTGATCGAGCAAATCATTCGTCCAACAGGGCTCTTGGATCCTGAAGTGGAAGTCCGTCCAACTATGGGACAGATTGATGACCTCCTAGGTGAAATCAATGCCCGTGTTGAAAAGAATGAACGAACCTTTATCACAACCTTGACCAAGAAGATGGCAGAAGACTTGACCGACTACTTCAAAGAAATGGGCATCAAGGTCAAGTATATGCACTCGGATATCAAAACCTTGGAGCGGACGGAGATTATCCGTGACCTACGTTTGGGTGTTTTTGATGTTTTGGTCGGAATCAATCTGCTCCGCGAAGGGATTGACGTTCCTGAGGTAAGCTTGGTTGCTATTCTAGATGCTGACAAGGAAGGTTTCCTTCGTAACGAACGTGGATTGATTCAGACCATTGGACGTGCTGCTCGCAATAGCGAAGGGCATGTCATCATGTATGCAGACACGGTGACCCAGTCTATGCAACGTGCTATTGATGAAACGGCTCGTCGTCGGAAAATCCAGATGTCTTATAATGAAGAGCATGGTATCGTACCTCAGACAATCAAGAAAGAAATCCGTGACCTGATTGCTGTAACTAAGGCAGTTGCTAAGGAAGAGGACAAGGAAGTCGATATCAATAGCCTCAACAAACAAGAACGTAAGGAACTCGTCAAGAAACTCGAAAAACAAATGCAAGAAGCCGTCGAAGTGCTTGACTTTGAACTGGCTGCTCAGATCCGCGATATGATGCTGGAAGTGAAGGCGTTAAACTGAAAAAATTATAAAGAAATAGAAATATATAGAAAGACATAATATGACAGCAAAAAAAACTAAACACATAGGCATTGAATGTTGTAGAATTTTCGCTATGTTGATGATTTGCAACTTACATGTTTTGGGTATGGGAGGAATTTTGGAGAAAGTTGATAGTCAAAAAGATCTTTACTATATTTTTGCCAATTTTTTAGAAGCTTTCTCATATTCAGCTGTAAATATTTATATTTTAATCAGTGGGTATGTCGGTCTTTATTCACAATTTAGTTATAAAAAAATATTTAGTTTTTGGGTACAGATTATTTTCTATACTATTTCAATTACTTTTGTATTTGCTATTTTTTCAAAAACATCTGTTAACTTAAGTGATTGGTTTTCAGCTTTAACTCCAATAAGTCATGGACAGTATTGGTATATGAGTTGCTATTTTGGTTTAGTCTTAATAGCACCATTTTTGAATCAAGCAGTGTTGACATTGAAAAAAGAACAATTGCTTCCAATTGTTAGTGGAGCATTTATATACTTTTCTGTCATACCTACAGTATTTAAACAAGATATTCTGGGCTTGTGGGGTGGATATAGTGTATTATGGATGATTCTTTTGTACACTATAGGAGCAATAATTAGAAAATCAAATTACGAAAGTCGTTTTCAAATACGTAATGTTAGTGGATTCATTTTATTTCTAACTAGTTTAACTTTTATATTGTGCTGGCTTGGTTTTGAACAGTGGAGAAGTTATATTTCTCCTACGGTTACACTGCAAGGAATAGCAATATTTTTACTCTTCTTGAATATTAAAGATATTCCCTTAACTTTTAAGAGAATAGTTCTTTTAATATCTCCACTAACTTTGGGGGTTTATCTGTTTCATGTACATCCTCTTATTTTTAGAAGAATTATACCAACCATCCATACTTTAGTTGAAGAACAAGAATTTCCCATTTTTGTCATTATGATTCTAGTTATGACACTGGCCCTGTTCTTTTCTGGCGCTATGATTGAGTATTTTAGAAATAAATTAATGGCGTATATTCTTACTTTAATAAAGAGTGTTAAAAATCTTAAACAGACTTAAAACTTTATTGTCTTATTAAAATAGGAGCAAGAGGCATTAAAATATACACTTCACTGAGAACTTAAGTTTTACTGAACTTATCCGTGATCTAATCGCCGTAACCAAGGCAGTTTCCAAAGAAGAGGACAAGGAAGTCGATATCAATAGTCTCAACAAAAAAGAGCGCAAGGAACTCGTCAAAAAACTCGAAGAACAAATGCAAGAAGCCGTCGAAGTGCTTGATTTTGAACTGGCTGCTCAGATACGTGATATGATGTTGGAAGTGAAGGCGTTGGATTAGATAGGAGAAAACGAATGAAAATTTTAGTGATCAATGGACATCCTGACAAGGGAAGTTTCTGTCAAGAAATTTTTCAAACGATTGTAAAAAATATTGACTCAAATCATCATGAGTTTGAATCTATTAACCTAAATGAGATAGATTTTGATCCTGTATTACGTTATGGTTATCGAAAACGGATGGAAGAGGACCCCTTCATACTTCGCTCTCAGGAATTAATTCAGTGGGCAGATCATTTCATTTTTGTTTATCCAATTTGGTGGAGTAGTATGCCTAGTTTATTGAAGGGTTGGATCGATCGTGTTTTCACGCCAGGAATTGCGTACTCTGCCAATAATCAAGGAAGTTTTATTTTAAACTACTTAAGGGGTCAGCAGTTTAAAAAGTTACTAAAAGGAAAAACAGCTAGTATTTACGCAACATCCATGGCACCAACATGGTGGTACAAAGTATTTTCAGGTCCTATCAATATCCCAGACAGTTATGGAATATCAGTATTAAAGAATGCTGTCCTGAATCATTGCGGTATCAAAACAAAGAAAGTTTCAATTTTGGGTGAATTAGGGCGTGAGGTGAATACAAATTCTACAAGACAAAAATATCTACAAAAAGTAGCTGAGGAAGTCAAGGCGTTGGATTAGGAAAAAGTATGGTTTATTTAAGAAAACTAATTGAAGAAGATTTGGTGTCTTTGTGGGAAATTGCTTATTCACAATCTAATCCAATTTGGAAACAGTATGATGCTCCCTATTATGATGATTATCAGCATTTTCCTAATTTTCAAGAATTTAAACTACAAAAATTAGAATCTACTCTAAACAACTCAAATCGCCTTGGTATTTTTGTTGATGATAAATTAGTTGGGACTGTTTCGCGCTACTAGGTATGTAAACAAACAAGATGGATGGAATTGGGGATTTGTATTTATGATAACAAGTTTTGGAACTCTGGCATTGGAAAAGTTGCTATGCTACAGTGGATAGATCGGACATTTCAGGATTACTTGGAGTTGGAGCATCTTGGTTTGACAACTTGGTCAGGAAATTTTGGTATGATGAAATTGACTGAAAAATTAAGAATGAAAAAAGAAGCTCATATTCCAAAAGTTCGTTATTACCAAGGCAAATATTTTGAAAGTATTAAATATGGTATTTTGAGAGAAGAATGGGGTAAAATAAATGAACCTAACTATCAAACAAATGGAAACTCCTGAAGAGATAGAAGGTAAATCCTTCGTTCATTGGCAAACGTGGAGAGAGGCTTATGATGATCTTTTACCTGCAGAATTTCAGGAGACGATGACATTAGAAAGATGTCGATTCTTTAGTCAAAAATATCCAGAAAATACATTGATTGCGATAGATGGTATGAAAGTAGTTGGTTTTATCAGTTATGGAAACTTTCGTGACGAGACTATTCAAGCTGGTGAAATTATTGCCTTATATGTTTTAAAAGACTATTACGGAAAAGGTATTGCTCAGGAGTTAATGAAGGAAGCTCTGACGACTCTTGAACAGTTCTCTGAAATATTTTTATGGGTATTAAAAGAGAATAAGCGAGCCATTGCTTTCTATCAAAAAATGGGTTTTACTTTTGATGGGCAAGAAAAAATACTTGACCTTGGAAAACCTATCACTGAAATTAGAATGGTACGTAAGAAATCATCAAATTCTGAGAGTTAAATGCTGGTAGAATTGTGATTTTGTTTTCAGATTACGCAATGAAAAAACAATCGCGTTTTAAAATATATTTTAAATAGAGGGAAGTTATTATGAATTTGAAAGAGACGAAGTATAAGAAGTCATCAGGGTTAGATTCTGTTCGTTTTTGGTTACAAGGGCATCGATTTGTCAAATTTATGTTTGATATTATCTTTTATATCATCTTGTTCCTAGTTATAGAATTTACAACATCACAAAACAAAAGCCTTCCAGCTGATTTTCGGTACAGAGAACTCTTATTTCCCTTGCAACTGAATTTTTTTATCTTGGGTAATAGGTTCTATGCTCTCTTTTTGTCAGTGAAAACTGAAAAAGAAAGGACCCTTAAAAGATTTTGTGAACCCTTTATTTATATCAATGTCCTTAGCTTCATTTTTCAACTGATTGGTGTGAGAAAAAGAGCAAGAGTCGTTCTGTCACCTTTGTTTTCACTGGAGTCATCCTATATCTGGTTTCCTATTGTCGTCTATCTTCTAGTCTTGATGTTAACTCTGGCAATCTTCTTTCTCTCTAAAGGTTCAAAAAAAGGAGTAGATGAAAATGAAGATGAGTAGACAAATGAAGTACAAGACAAACGAAAAGTCTTCTTGGACTAAAAGGTTTTCTCTTTGGTTGGAAAGGCACAGAAGGATTGGTCAACTTTTGGATACGAGTGTATTATTTGGATCTATGTTTGTATCATTTCTCGCCGTCTCTTTCATTAGTTCTCCATTCCCAAACTTAAATTATCTTTCCCCTTTAAGTTTCAATCTTATCCTTCTGATTGTATCAACTTATATCCTAGTCCTTCGTTTTAGTAGTGATAAACTTCAGAAATGGCGTTACTTTTCATGGATATTTATTGGGTTCAATGGTCTTCTTTTTCCCCTTCATCTCTTGGTAAGTCTGAATTGGCTAGGACGTCGCAAGACAACGAATTCCCCTCCTATAATTTCTATGGATCCGACCTATGCCTGGTTTCCTATTGTAAGTTATCTATTTTTCTTTTTCTTGGGGCTAGGCATCCTGCTTTTGATTATACAGATAGAAAAGAGAAGAAGGAGGCGTAAATGGAACGAAAGATTAAGAGACAAAAGAAGGTCAAACAACAGGACAGAAAAATGAGAAAAATCCATAAAAAGTATTCTTTGGTAGCTCACGTCCAATTGTGGCTGGAAAGACATTCAAAGATTGCTTCTTTTATGGATGGTGGTATAATATTATTATCTATTTTTGGTATCATGTATGTGTTGTTCGGGACGTCACTTATCCCGAAACCATATCAAGAAATGTCCTATGTCTTGCCAATTATTATGAATTTTGTCTTTTTGGTGCACACACTCTATCAAGGTATTTTTAGAGATGGTTTTATCAATATGGCTTCAGTACAAGGATTTTTAAAAACTTTTCTATACATAAATGGACCTATTTTTCTCCTCCACTTACTTGTTGGGGTGAAAGGGAGAAATGTTAAAAAAATTCCTTCCTTATTATCTGTTGATTATCGCTACATCTGGCTTCCAATTGCTACCTATCTAATCTTTTTCATCATTCCAGCGATATTGATGGTGATTTTGAAATATAATGATAAAAAGAGGAAAAATTATGACAAAAGAAAATCTAACTAAGTTAATTTCGTTTAAGACACTTTATTTGGTTTTGCTGACCTTTGTGGTTCTTCATTTGGTGTTGTTGGTTTTTGGACTATCTTTTACGCCGATTTTGTGGAATAGTTGGTTTTTCATTCTTTGTTTGACCTTCCTAATCCATCCCTGGAGAATCTTTTATAGAACAAGAGATGCTAAATGGTATCACCTTATTTTTCAAATATTTAGTGGATTGGTGACATTTTACCTTTGGTTTGCAGCATTCTTTGTTCTATCAGTTATCTCGGAACCAGCCATCCCTATCAATATAGACTATCGCATAGAAGATAAGGAAATCATCATTGCTAGGGGTTTTTTGGCCCGTACTACTTATGACCATCATGAATTGATCAATCCCTTTATCATGAAGGCAGAAGTAAAATATCGAGATGAATAATAACAAATAGAAAGTGAGTGAATCCATGTCACGTTCCCAAGCAACTATTTTAACCAATATCTGTCTGATTGAAGACCTCGAAACCCAGCGCGTGGTGATGCAGTATCGTTCACCCGAAAACAATCGCTGGTCTGGCTATGCCTTTCCAGGAGGGCATGTTGAGAATGGCGAGGCCTTTGCCGAGTCTGTCATTCGTGAGATTTATGAAGAAACAGGTCTAACCATTCAGAATCCACAACTAGTCGGCATTAAAAACTGGCCCTTAGATACAGGTGGGCGTTACATCGTTTTTTGTTATAAGGCGACAGAGTTTACTGGGAATCTCCAATCTTCAGATGAAGGAGAAGTATCTTGGGTGCAAAAAGACCAGATTCCAAACTTGGATCTGGCCTATGATATGTTGCCTCTGATGGAAATGATGGAAGCACCTGACAAGTCTGAGTTCTTCTATCGCCACCGTACAGAGGACGGCTGGGAGAAAGAAATTTTCTAGTCTTTTACTAAATAACCTAACTGATCCAAGGCCTCCTCGATATAGTGGAGGTCTTGTTGTGTCTCGGCTTCAACAAGGTGGTAATGAATGCCATCTGTCAATTCAGAAAGGGGTCTAAAGTCTGAATTCTCGACTTGTTCTAGAAAGTGCTGGACATCTCGACGGCAAGTGAGTTTGAGTAGGGTTTCAATTTCGCCATAAACAGGATGGTCAATCAAGGTATTCTGAACGCGTCCGCCATTATCTACAATGGCTAGTAGTTCCTGACCGATTTCTTCCAGTTCATGTTTCACTTTAAAGAGTTTGTGAACGTAGGGGCTGGTATCATTTTCTTTGTAGATATAACCACGATTGGTGGATAGGATAGGAGCTCCATCTGCTCGGAGAATAGCGATGTCCTGTACAATGACCTGGCGCGTAACATGGAAGTGCTCAGCCAAGGTTTGACCATTGAGAGCTTTTGGCGCCTCTTTTAAGAGTTTGAGAAGAGCTTGTTTGCGATCCTTTGTCATAGTTTTTCCTTTTAGCGACGTTTTCGAAGCACTTTATAGACAGCTAGTGCTAATGTATAGTCTACCATACTATGGACGATTGTGCCAAAACCAACTAGGACAAAGAGAACATAAAACATATTTTCAACATTTGTCCCTGAAGTAGCATAGAAGATAATACAAGCTATTACTTCAGCGATAGCATGAACAACACCCAAAACAAAGTTAAAAATCCAAGACACCTTTGGTTTATCCAAGGTTTCAGGGAATTTTTTTAAGTACAAAGCCCCCAAAGTACCAAAAACAATGTGAGAGAAGGCACGAAGTACAATAACAGGCGGATAGCCTGCCATCAGAAAACCAAGACTAGAAGCAATAATTACAAAAGCAGCCATCAAAGGCGAAAGAAACATGGCGATAAAGATGGGGATATGACTTCCCAAGGTGTAAGAAGCCGGTGGGATAACGATTTTAAAAGGCATAATGATTGGAATCAAAATCGCTATTGCAGTGAGTAGGGCAGTCATAGTCATAAACTGCGTTTTTTTCCGTATATTCATAAGAACCTCCATTTATCTGTATATACACAAGTATAGTACAATAAATCACCAATCAAGTCAAGAAGCATTATTGATTTTTCAGGAAAATTTGGTTAAAATGTGGTAAAGAATAATAGGAACTGAGGAGAAATTGTGATGATACTTTTTGTTTACCTAATCGTGGTAATCGTGATGATGTCAAAACAGAAAAGTGAAGGGAAAGTAGTCTCAGGTTGGACTCGTTTCATAGTTTATAGTTTATTGGTCCTTTCGCTACTCTCTCTATTAGCAAGTGGCCTGGCTGTTTCACTTTTTAGCCTTCCTTTATTAGGTTTTCTTTTGATGGCAGCAATACTCGAAATTGCTTATTTCGTCAGATTGGTGATTGCATTTGGTTTGGTTTTTCTATCACTAACCCTATACTTGGATAGCCAGAAAAGCCAGCAACCTACCCCTCTTTCGTATCAGCTCCTGCGCTTTGGCTTTCATATTCTATTGATGTTTCTTATGTTTTAAATGCTAAACTCCACCTTCAGGATGAAAGTGGAGTTGATTTTTTATTTCTTCAAGGTTTGTAAACGTGGGACAATTGCTACTGTTAGAACAGCAGAAATGACAAGCTCGGCAATTGAGTTTGTAGAAATAACGGTTGCTAGGAGTTTTTGGATATTGCCGTCGAAGACATTTCCAAAAAGGAAGAAGATTCCCCCAAGGACAAAGACGGTGTTGGTAAGGGAACCAAGGGCACCAGCTAGGATTAGCCCAGTTTTATTTTTCATCAGTTTATATACCAAGTAAGGTGTCAGACCGATCAAAATGCGAGGGACAATAGCAATAATCGCAGAATAGATGTTTCCGTTCGGTACGAATGGTGAGAAGAGGTAGCTGGTTGGAAGGATGGTAATCGTGTTTACCGTTAAGCTTAGCAGTCCCATCAAGAAACCAAGTGTAACACCAACTCGTGGGCCGTAAATGATACTAGCAATGATTACTGGAATATGAACGATAGTTGGTTTAATTGGAAATGGGAAAAGATTAAATAGGAGAGAGCTCAAAAAGTGGATAACGAGCATAACTGCAAAAAAGATAGCAATTGGGGCAATGTTAGAGCGTTTGTTCATCGAGGGTTTCCTTTATTCTTTCTAATATAGTATTCAGGTCAGCTAGGGCGCCTTTGCCGTGATCGCCACAGGCTAGTAGAGATTCCTTTGGAGAGATAATCTGATAACCATAGGTCTCTAATGTTTTTAGATTAGCCTGGGTTGCCGGATGGTCATACATTTTTGTATTCATGGCTGGCGCTAAGAGTTTAGGGATGTGACTTGGTAGGGCAAGCGCTGTGCTTGTCACCATGTTATCCGCAAAACCGTGCGCAAGTTTGGCAATGGTATTAGCAGTAGCAGGGACAACGATAAAAAGATCAGTTCTTTTACCTAGTTCGATATGATTGACTTGATCAGGATAGGGTTCCTTCATGACATCAAGGTGAACTGGATTCTGTGAGAGTACCTGTAGTGTCAAAGGCTGGATAAACTCTCTCGCTGCCTCGGTCATTAAGACAGTGACATGATGGCCTT
This sequence comes from Streptococcus sp. HMSC077F03, assembly GCF_001812375.1. Lineage (GTDB taxonomy): Bacteria > Bacillota > Bacilli > Lactobacillales > Streptococcaceae > Streptococcus > Streptococcus oralis_S. The sequence goes on along the minus strand of NZ_KV808793.1, from coordinate 275,763 downwards.
GTTTTTTCAAAGAACTGACCAGGTCAGCTGATTTATAGGAGGCAATGGAACCTGTCACTGCAATGAGAATATTTGCCATGGCTTTCCTTTCTATGAATGATAGGTTTGAATTTTTTCAAGGAGGAGTTCTGCAATTTCCTCTTTGGTTTGAACAGTTTGAAGATGATCATTCTCAACAAAGATTGCGCGATGCTGATCTGCTGAAATTTGAGTGAGGTCATTTGCGATGATTAAGTCTGCTTGGTTCTTGATAAGACTTTTTCTAGCAATGTCAACCAGATGGTCTTCGGTAACATCAACTAGCAGTTTAAAACCAATCAGATGAATAGCAGGATTCCATTCCTTGACTAGAGAGATGATTTTTGGAGTCTTTTTAAGGAACAAAACCTGAACTTCATCAGTTGAAGAAATCTTAGCTTGATGATTCTGCTTGCTTAAAAATTCTTCTAGATTGGAGCTAGCCTGAACCTCCTCAAGCCCCGTCATATAAACAGGAGTATAATCAGACACAGCCATTGAGTGGATTAAGACCTGATATTCCTTAACAAGTTCTTGCATCCCAACTAGAAGGTCGTTGGTATTATCAATTTCTCGAATGCTTAGGTTGGGATGAGCTTCTGGCTTCAGAGCTCGTTTTGTCGTTATCAAACAAACTTCATGCCCTGCAGCAAGCAAGGTTTCTGTGATGATTTTCCCCAAGCGACCTGTAGAATGGTTAGTAATAGAGCGGACACTATCAATAGCTTCACTGGTACCGCCCGATGTGACTAAAATTTTCATAGCACTATTGTACACAAAAATGATATGCAAGTCAAAGAAAGCATTTAAAAGAAAAATATATTATTATTGACATTTATAGTAATAAATAAGATAATGAATCTAAGTAAATTAATAGGGGTATTATTATGGATTTTTTTAAATTTGCAGACAACATTGCAAAGGAAGCTGGTAAAGTATTGAATGATGTCGGTTCTGCTACTAGCGAAGCTTTAAATGAAGCGAGTAAATTTACTGGAGAAGTTATTACTGAATCTGTAAAAACTATAGGTGAAGTATCAAGCCAAGTTGGTAATGTTGTCTCAGATGTCTCAGTGAAAGCTGTTGGAGTTGCCGGAGATGTAGCACATCAGATAACAAATGTGACTTCTGAAACATTTAACGAAGCTGGGAAAATAGCGAATAATACAAAAGAACAAATTGAATCGGTAGACCTTTTTAATTCTAAACTAAGACAAGAAGCTGTTGATGGATATAATGAAGCTATTAGTTGTTATAATGAGGAAGCTGATAGCTTGGCTAATAAATCAATAGAGCTTTATCAGGTTAGGGATAAAGCTATCAAAGTTGTAAAAATTGTTGAAGAAAGAATTAACAAACTAGCAAATAAACCAAAAGAGTTTGAAACAAAATTAGAAGCAATTGATGTTGAAATTCAGAATTTTGAAGATAAGCAAATTGCTATTTCACAGTCAATTAAGGAAGCTGAATTAGCAAGTGGTAGCACAGCGGCTACGGCTTCACTTAGCGCATTAGGAGTAACAGTTGCAACTTTAGGGCCTACTGCCGCTATGGGTGTTGCAACTACATTTGGTGTTGCATCAACAGGTACTGCAATTTCAAGTTTGACAGGTGCTGCAGCAAATAGCGCCGCTCTGGCTTGGTTAGGTGGTGGAAGTGTAGCAGCTGGTGGCGGTGGAGTGGCAGCCGGTAACGCATTTTTGGCATTGGCTGGTCCTGTCGGTTGGGGAATTGCAGGCGCTATGTTGACCGCTTCTGTTGGCGCTGGTGTAGTAGCTAATAGGAAAAATGAAGAAGTTGCAAAAGAGGCTATAGAGGAACAGAAAAAGGTAGAATTGTTGGCTAGACAACTTAAAGAAAAAGTAATAGAAGTTACGGAATTAATAGAACTAACTGAAAAACAAACAGAAGGAATTTATTTAGCCAATTTATCTTTAACTGGAATGGACTATAGCTTATTTACTGATGACGAAAAATATCAAGCAGGTGCTTTAGTGAATTCAACTCTATCATTGACTGCTATGGTAAATAAGGAAATTAGAATAAATGAGTAACCAGATTATTAATCAAGCTTTTAACCAAGGTATTGGTGCATATGTCAATTGTTTAAATAACTTGAGAATTCAAGATTTACATAATGCTATGAAAATCATAGAGGATGAAGCACGCAGAGTCATCTTAAACAAGGACAATGCCTCAAAGATTTTAAACTATACGAGAGACAATATTGAAGACGTTATTTTAAAGAAGCGTGGAGGAGATTATGGTGGTCACGGCTTTATCGCTGAATTTGCAGAAGCAGGGATTGTAAATGCGAGGAGAGCCATTGAAGGGTTAAATCCTATTGTCGAAGTATTGAATGATAATGGACCAGCCGATTTATTAATTGGTAGAAATACCATTCAAATGAAGTTTTATGGTAATTTACGTGATGAACTAGCTCAATCGTTTCATTACAGTTCAAAAATGAAAATGATGTTTCCAAAAGATCACGTTCAAGTATTTGAAAAAATAATGGCTGGAGCAAAAGAAGTTGAAGTGAATGGCAAGAGATTATCCATTAAACAAATTACGGATATATGCCAAATGATTAATGATATCACTGAAAGCAAGGGACTTACTTCATACAAATATTGGATGAAATCCTCTGCTCTAGATTATAAAGACGCTCAAAAAAATTCAATTCATTCTCTTATAGATTCTGAAGAGAAGAATATTCGTAAAACAGTCAGACTAAAACAAGAAGAATTAAATAAAAAAAGATTAGTGGCCCAAAAACATGCATTACCAAATTTAAAAGAAGCTAACAAGGTTGCAAGAAACGCAGCTTTTTTACAGGGTGGTTTAGCATTAATGTCGACTGTGTATGGGAAATACAAAGAAGGAAAAAGTATTTTTGAATTCGAACAATCAGATTGGTTAGATTGTGGATTGGACACAGCTGAAGGAGTTGTAAAGGGGGCAATATCTGGTTATTCCATTTACGGATTAACAAATGTCTTTGGTATTAGTGCTCCAAATGCTAGTGCTTTAGTTATGGCAACTTATGGAACGATAGACATTATTCTAAAGTATAGATCTACAGAAATAACCCAAGATGAATTTATGAATCTTTTGACATTAAATGTAATGGATGCTTCCTTTGCAACAATTGGTGCTTGTATTGGTCAGATCATGATTCCAATACCTGTTCTTGGTTCTGTAGTTGGTTCAATATCTACTTCAATAATTTGGGAGATAGGTAAGGGAATATTAAATGAAAGAGAACAAAGGATAATTCAAGATTACAAAGAAAATCTGAATAGTTACATAAAAACTTTAGACGAAAATTATCTTGTCATTTACAACGAAATTATAGAAAAGTATAAAAAATTGGGCGAAATACAAGCATATTCGTTTGATTTGTCAATAAATACTAAACTTAGGTTTGAGTACTCTATTGAGATGGCAGAAAGTTTAGAAATTGAAGATAATAAAATTCTCCATGATTTGTCTGAAATTGATAATTTCTTTCTTGACTAGATTATTTTCACATTCTTTATAGTCTAAAACTATAAAGCCATATAAAATTTTTAAAAGGGCTCTAAAAATCTTGAAATTCAGGATATTTACGAACGTTTAGAGAGTTTATGGATGTTAAAAATCTTGTTTTGTGATATAATGAATTATCACATTAGAGGTTAGAGGAGTTTTGAATGAAAACAGATATTGAAATCGCACAAAGTATTGAGTTGAAACCAATCGTTGATGTTGTAGAGAAACTGGGTATTTCTTACGATGATTTGGAATTGTATGGAAAGTACAAGGCTAAGCTCAGCTTTGATAAAATTCGTGCAGTTGAGAGCAATCCAGTTGGTAAATTGATCTTGGTTACTGCCATCAATCCAACACCAGCAGGTGAAGGGAAATCAACTATTACCATTGGTCTTGCGGATGCTTTGAACAAGATTGGTAAGAAAACGATGATTGCTATCCGCGAACCATCTCTTGGTCCAGTCATGGGGATTAAGGGTGGTGCAGCCGGTGGTGGTTATGCCCAAGTGTTGCCAATGGAAGACATCAACCTTCACTTTACGGGGGATATGCATGCCATTACAACTGCCAACAATGCTCTTTCTGCCTTGATTGACAATCACCTGCACCAAGGAAATGAGCTGGGAATCGATCAACGTCGTATTCTTTGGAAACGTGTTGTGGACTTGAATGACCGTGCCCTTCGTCATGTGACCGTTGGACTTGGTGGTCCTCTAAATGGTATTCCACGCGAGGATGGTTTCGATATTACCGTTGCTTCAGAAATCATGGCCATTCTTTGCTTGGCGACTGATATTGAAGATTTGAAAAAGCGCTTGGCTAGCATCGTTATTGGCTATCGCTATGACCGTACACCAGTTACTGTTGGTGATTTACAGGTTGAGGGTGCCTTGGCTTTGATTTTGAAAGACGCTATCAAACCAAACTTGGTTCAGACAATTTACGGTACACCTGCCTTTGTACACGGTGGTCCATTTGCCAATATCGCTCATGGATGTAACTCTGTTTTGGCAACAAGCACAGCCCTTCGCTTGACGGATTATACTGTTACTGAAGCTGGTTTTGGTGCGGACCTTGGTGCCGAGAAATTCCTTGATATCAAGACACCAAACTTGCCAACTTCTCCAGATGCAGTTGTCATCGTCGCAACCCTTCGTGCCCTTAAGATGAATGGTGGTGTAGCTAAGGACGCTTTGACAGAGGAAAATGTAGAAGCAGTTCGTGCCGGTTTTGCTAACTTGAAGCGCCACGTTGAAAATATTCGTAAGTTTGGTATTCCTGCAGTTGTTGCGATTAATGAATTTGTCTCTGATACAGAAGCTGAAATCGCAACCTTGAAAGAACTTTGTGCTTCTATTGATGTTCCAGTAGAATTGGCTAGTGTCTGGGCTGATGGCGCAGAAGGAGGCGTAGCGCTTGCCGAAACGGTTGTTCAGACTATTGCTGAAAATCCATCCAACTATACTCGCCTTTATGACAATGACCTTTCTGTCCAAGAAAAGATTGAAAAGATTGTTACTGAAATCTATCGTGGTAGCAAAGTGAACTTTGAGAAGAAAGCCCAAACGCAAATCGCTCAAATCGTTCAAAACGGATGGGACAAATTGCCAATCTGTATGGCTAAAACTCAGTACAGTTTCTCTGACAATCCAAATGCACTTGGAGCTCCAGAAAACTTTGAAATTACCATCCGTGAATTGGTACCAAAATTAGGTGCAGGCTTCATCGTTGCCCTAACTGGTGATGTTATGACCATGCCAGGTCTTCCAAAACGTCCAGCCGCTCTTAATATGGATGTTGAAAGTGATGGAACAGTTCTAGGCTTGTTCTAGTAAATTGCAATTGATTTAAATGAGTTTGGAAAAGCTTTCCAAGCTCTTTTTCTTATCTAGATATGAGGCGTTGTCTTCAGCTGATGAAAGATTTACCTTCTAGACGCCACCAGTCTAGCTAAAGATATTTTCTCTGATTTCTGATATAATAGAAACATTGACTTCAAGAGTAAGGAAGAGAAGATGAACGCATTATTGAATGGAATGAATGACCGTCAAGCTGAGGCGGTGCAAACGACAGAGGGGCCCTTGTTAATCATGGCGGGGGCTGGTTCTGGAAAGACTCGTGTTTTAACTCACAGAATCGCCTACTTGATTGATGAAAAGATGGTCAATCCTTGGAATATCTTGGCCATTACCTTTACCAACAAGGCTGCGCGTGAGATGAAGGAGCGTGCTTATAGCCTTAATCCAGCAACCCAGGACTGCCTAATTGCGACCTTTCACTCCATGTGTGTTCGTATCCTACGTCGCGATGCGGATCATATTGGCTACAATCGGAATTTCACCATTGTAGATCCCGGAGAACAGCGAACCCTCATGAAACGCATTCTCAAGCAATTAAACTTAGATCCGAAAAAATGGAATGAACGGACTATTTTGGGAACCATTTCCAATGCTAAGAATGACCTAATTGATGATGTGGCTTATGCTGCCCAGGCTGGTGATATGTACACGCAAATCGTAGCTCAGTGTTATACAGCTTATCAAAAGGAGCTTCGTCAGTCTGAGTCCGTTGACTTTGATGATTTGATTATGCTGACCCTCCGTCTCTTTGATCAAAATCCTGACGTCTTGACCTACTATCAGCAGAAGTTCCAGTACATTCATGTTGATGAGTACCAAGATACCAACCATGCCCAGTATCAATTGGTCAAACTCTTGGCTTCACGCTTTAAAAATATCTGCGTTGTCGGTGATGCGGACCAGTCTATCTACGGTTGGCGTGGGGCTGATATGCAGAATATCTTGGATTTTGAGAAAGATTACCCTAACGCCAAGGTCGTTTTGCTAGAAGAAAATTATCGTTCAACAAAAACCATTCTCCAAGCAGCCAATGACGTCATCAAAAACAATCAAAATCGCCGCCCCAAAAATCTCTGGACCCAGAATGCTGATGGTGAGCAGATTATTTACTATCGTGCAAATGACGAACAGGATGAGGCTGTTTTTGTAGCCAAAACCATTGATGAACTTGGTCGAACTCAAAACTTCCTCCACAAGGATTTTGCGGTTCTTTATCGGACTAATGCACAATCCCGTACTATTGAGGAGGCCCTCCTAAAGTCCAATATTCCTTATACTATGGTCGGTGGGACCAAGTTCTACAGCCGTAAGGAAATCCGTGATATTATCGCCTACCTTAATCTCATTGCCAATCTGAGTGACAATATCAGTTTTGAGCGCATTATTAACGAACCTAAACGCGGAATCGGCCCAGGAACCGTTGAGAAAATTCGCGACTTTGCGAATATGCAAGATATGTCTATGCTAGACGCTTCAGCCAATATTATGTTGTCAGGCATCAAAGGTAAGGCAGCCCAGTCTATCTGGGATTTTGCCAATATGATTTTGGATTTGCGGGAACAACTGGATCAATTAACCATCACAGAGTTAGTTGAAGCGGTTCTTGAAAAAACAGGTTATGTGGAAATTCTTAATGCCCAAGCGACCTTGGAAAGCAAGGCGCGGGTTGAAAATATTGAAGAGTTCCTATCTGTTACCAAGAACTTTGATGACAATCCTGATAGTCAGGAAGAGGAAACAGGTTTAGATAAACTCAGTCGTTTCTTGAATGACTTAGCCTTGATTGCGGATACGGATTCAGGCAGTCAGGAGACATCTGAAGTAACCTTGATGACCCTCCATGCAGCGAAAGGACTAGAGTTCCCAGTTGTCTTTATCATTGGGATGGAGGAAAATGTATTTCCGCTTAGCCGTGCGGCTGAAGATCCAGATGAGCTAGAAGAAGAACGCCGTTTGGCCTATGTCGGTATCACACGCGCAGAAAAGATCCTCTATCTGACCAATGCCAACTCTCGCTTGCTTTTCGGTCGTACTAGCTACAATCGTCCAACACGTTTCATCAATGAAATCAGTTCGGACCTGCTTGAGTATCAGGGCTTGGCTCGACCAGCGAATACTAGCTTTAAGGCATCTTATAGCAGTGGTGGGATTGCTTTCGGTCAAGGTATGAGCTTAGCTCAAGCCCTTCAAGAACGAAAACGCAATGCCGCACCAAGCTCTATCCAGTCAAGTGGTCTCCCATTTGGACAATTTGCAGCTGGAAATAAAAAAGATTCGACTGATACAAGTTGGTCCATTGGGGACATTGCACTTCACAAGAAATGGGGCAAGGGTACTGTTCTGGAAGTCTCTGGTAGCGGTGATACTCAGGAACTAAAAATCAATTTCCCAGATGTAGGGCTGAAAAAACTCCTAGCCAGTGTAGCCCCAATTGAGAAAAAAATCTAATTTTTCATCCTTCTCACGAATAATAAAGTGAGGAGGATTTTTATGTACAGTATTTCATTCCAAGAAGATTCACTCTTGCCTAGAGAAAGACTAGTTAAAGAAGGAGTAGAGGCGCTGAGCAATCAAGAGTTGTTAGCTATTTTGCTCAGAACGGGAACGCGTCAGGCCAATGTTTTTGAAATTTCCCAGAAAGTCTTGAACAGTTTGACCAGTCTAACTGATTTGAAAAAAATGACCCTGCAGGAATTGCAGAGTCTGTCTGGTATTGGACGGATTAAGGCCATTGAACTACAAGCAGTAATTGAACTGGGGCATCGTATTCACAAACATGAAACCCTTGAGATGGAAAGTATTCTCAGTAGTCAAAAGCTAGCCAAGAAAATGCAACAGGAGCTTGGCGACAAAAAACAAGAGCACCTAGTGGCGCTCTATCTCAATACTCAAAATCAAATCATTCATCAGCAAACTATTTTTATCGGATCTGCGACACGCAGCATTGCTGAACCACGGGAAATTCTTCACTATGCTTTGAAGCATATGGCAACTTCCGTGATTCTCGTTCACAATCATCCATCCGGCGCTGTATCTCCTAGTCGAAACGATGACCATGTCACTAAACTAGTCAAGGAAGCCTGCGAACTGATGGGAATTGTTTTCTTGGACCATTTGATTGTCTCGCACTCGGATTACTTTAGTTACCGTGAAAAGACGGATTTGATTTAAGATTACACATGATCTTACTCAATCACTTCTAAAACATAGGAATCTACTTCTGTCAAATTGATAACAGGAAGAGGTTTTATCGTGGGTACAAGTAAATTTTCTTGAACGATAAAGTCGACAATTGCATTGAAATCTTCGATTTTATAATATCTTTTTTTATGAATGAGAATATCTCTGTAAAAGTAAAGACTTGAATGAAATTTACTTTTTAGTTTAGCATCTGCCTTTTTACAAAATCGTTTTGCCTTTTTAGACATTTCTTTCAGCTGTTTTTCTTTTTGAGATAGTTTATCGAAATTCTCTTTATACTTAGAAAAAGATTGGTAACTTTCCGCTGTTAAAAGTCTATAGAGATTAGAAAGATGAAAGCAAACACTTATTTCTTTTTCATTATTTGATAAGAAAAGATTAGCTTCCTTTTTCTTATAAGATATGAAAACATTAGCTTCTATATCTCTCAAAATCTCATGAGTAGAAGGTATTTTAATTTCATTCATGATTTAATAACCTATTTATAAGTCCTAGAGTTCGTTAACAACATAGTCAAATAGCGTTTTATCTTTGGGGCGATTTTCAAATAGAAATTCTGGATGCCATTGGACACCTAGATAAGGAAAGCCGTCCGTAGTTGTCACAGCCTCAATGATTCCATCTTTAGGATCATGTGCTACAACCTTAAGATTAGGAGCTAGATCTTTAATACTCTGGTGGTGGAAGGAGTTGATGTGAGAGATTTCTCCATAGATCTCTCGGAGAATCGTATCAGGTTCCGTTACGAGGCGTTGGGTAGTGTATTCGGCTGAACAGTCCTGCCAATGATCCTCGATATCTTGGTGTAGCGTGCCTCCCATGGCGACATTGAAAAGTTGAGTACCCCGACAAACAGAGAAAATTGGTTTCTTTTGCTTAATTGCTTCTTTGATAAGTGCTAGTTCAAAAATATCTCTTTGAAGATGGTAGTCATCGCTGTCAATAGCCTTTGGTTCACCATAGTATTTTGGATCAACATTTTGCCCACCCGTTAGGATGAGCTTATCAATGATACTGATGTAATAGGCAGCCATTTCTTGATCACCAATCGGTAGGATGATTGGAATTCCGCCAGCGTCCTTGACTCCTTCAACAAAGCCTTTCGCTGCATAGCTCATCATGATGTCATCATCTGGATGAGCTTTTTCATTTCCTGTAATCCCAATAACTGGTTTTTTCATAAATGCTTTCGCTTTCTAATCCTCTTTACGCATAAAATAGAGGAGGGTTTGGAGTTCGCTTGTCAAATCGACATACTGAACGACCACATCTTTTGGGAGGTGAAGGTGAACAGGGGAAAAACTGAGAATACCTTTTATACCTGCATCAACCAAAAGATTGGCAACTTCTTGTGATTTAACACTTGGAACTGTTAGGATAGCAGTTTTGACATCTGCTTCTTTGATTTTTTCTTTAATCTGTGAGATACCATAGATTGGAATTCCATCAGGTGTCTGGCTTCCAACTTCTGGATGGTCATCTAGGTCAAAGGCCATGATAATTTTCATCTTGTTACGCTCATGGAAGCGGTAGTGGAGAAGGGCATGGCCCATATTTCCAATCCCAACCAGCATAACATTTGTAATTGAGTTATCATTTAGGAGATCAGCAAAAAAATTCATCAATTTTTTGACATCGTAACCAAAACCACGACGACCTAGTTCACCAAAATAGGAAAAATCCCGACGAACGGTCGCAGAATCGATACCGATAGCCTCTGCAATTTGCTTGGAGTTGGCACGTTCGATTTTTTCTGCATGAAATCGCTTGAAAATTCGGTAGTAAAGAGAGAGTCTTTTTGCTGTTGCTTTTGGAATAGCAGACTGTTTATCTTTCACAAAATCACAACCTTTCTATTCTTCTATTTTATAGAAACATTGTGAAAAAATCAACAAAAACAAGAAAAAACTAAGAAATTTCTTAGTTTTTATCTGAAAAATGGGCTTGTGATAGAAAACGGTAGAGATCGCCAACCAATCCTTGATAAATCACCTTATCATTCAGCGTTAAGGAGCTGATTAGGAGAGTATCAGGTAGGGTCACACAGCCTGATAGAGATAACATGAGCTCTTCGTAATCCTTATATTCAAGTGTACGTTCTACGTGATAGTTATCTTGATAGGTAAGTCGATACATAGCCAATTATCTTTCTTCTTTAGTGAAGATACCGCGTTCTACAAGGCTGTCCATGAGGAAGTAGAACTTTTCCTGATGAATGTGGTGGTCTTCTGATTTAAAGATATTGACCAAACGAAGACCAGACTTGTCAGTGATATTGAGTTTAGCACCTGTAAGGTCTTTATTGATGATGATTTTTAGGTTGAAGCCTTCACCGCTGTTAGGCACTTTCTCAAGCAAACGAGTCAGTTCGAAGTTTCCAACTTTTGTTTCAAAGAAAGTATTATCTTTCAGTGTGAACTTTTTGACAGTTGGGCTAAGTGTATAGTCGTAGCGGCAGTTTTGTAGTTTAATGGTTTTTTCGAATGCCATTAGATTAATCTCCAATAATATTTTTTAAGGTTTGTGCGAGTTGTTTCAGTTCTTCCTCAGTGTTAAGAGGAGAAAGACTGATACGGACAGATTCTGTTAAACGATGCGAATCAGACCCATAAAATGCTTCAAGTACATGACTGGTTTGCACAATACCAGCAGTACAAGCTGAACCGGTAGAAATTGAAATTCCTTCAAGGTCTAACCGTAGCAAGAGCAAATCATTTTTTTGACCAGGAAAGCCAATGTTGACAACATAAGGCAGTTGGTGGTTGCTTTCATTGAGATAGTAGTTGAGACCTGCAATTTCTTCTAAAAAAGTAGCTTTGAGTGTGCTCAGTTTTTGGTAATGCTCAACTTGGTCATTTAAATCCTCTTTGAGAGCAGCGACCATGCCTACAATGGCAGCGAGATTTTCTGTTCCAGCCCGTTTCTTTTGTTCTTGGTCTCCACCGTGAAGGTAGGAATCAAAGTCCGCGGAAGAAGCGTAAAGAAAGCCGACTCCTTTTGGCCCATGGAATTTGTGGGCAGAAGCGCTGAGGAAATCAATTCCTAATTCCTCGGGATGGATAGGAATTTTCCCGATAGCTTGAACAGCATCTACATGATAAGCAGCAGGATGATCTTTTAAAATAAGTCCAATCTCAGCGATAGGTAAGAGGCTACCTGTTTCATTATTAGCATACATGGTGGAAACGAGAATGGTATCGTCACGTAAGGCTTCTTGAATTTGCTGAGCAGTTATTTCTTGATTTACTGGTTGGATGATGGTCGCTTCAAAACCAAAATGTTGAACCAGATAATCGATAGTTTCAAGCACAGAATGGTGTTCAATAGCTGTCGTGATGATATGTTTTCCACGATTTTGATGACGGAGACAATAGCCAATAATGGCTGTATTGTTACTTTCTGTACCACCAGACGTAAAAAAGATATGTTGAGGTTTGGTTCCTAGTAAGTGAGCTAAGTCTTGACGAGCCTCTCGCAAGAGTTTGCCAGCCTGCCGACCATGGCCATGAATACTAGAAGGATTACCATGAGTTTCTTGCATGACCTTGGTCATTTCAGAAATAGCTACTGCTGACATAGGAGTCGTAGCAGCATTGTCCAAATAAATCAAATAATCACCTTATTTCTTTTTGTTGTAAGCAAAGAGTGGGCTGACTGGTTTTCTTTCGTGAATGCGGACGATAGCATCACCAATTAATTCGCTAGCAGTAATGTAACATACATTTTCTGGAGTTCTTTCTTTGGTTGCTACAGAGTCCGTTACAAGGATTTCTTTAATGTTAGTTGCGTCTAGAAGGTCTGCTGCACCTTCAACAAATAAACCGTGACTAGATACCGCATAGATTTCAGTTGCCCCTTCGCGTTCAACGATTTTTGCTGCTTCAGAGAAAGTACGACCAGTATTTAGGATGTCGTCAATCAAGATAGCTTTCTTGCCTTCAACATCCCCAATGATATAGCCTTCGTTACGATCAGAATCGTCTTGGGCGTAGTCAATGATAGCGATAGGAGCATCAAGGTATTCAGCCAAACTACGAGCACGTTTAACACCAGAGTTCTTTGGACTAACAACAACAACATCAGAGCCAAGAAGTCCTTTATCACAGTAGTGCTTAGCAAATAGAGGAACAGTATAAAGATTATCTACAGGAATATCAAAGAAACCTTGGACTTGAACAGCGTGGAGGTCCAGCGTTAGAACACGGCTTACACCAGCTTTGACAAGCATATTGGCAACCAGTTTCGCAGTGAGGGGTTCACGAGAAGAAGCGATACGATCCTGACGCGCATAACCAAAGTAAGGAAGGACAACGTTGATACTATGAGCACTTGCACGTACACAAGCATCAACCATGATCAACAACTCCATCAAGTGGTTGCTAACAGGGTAGCTGGTTGACTGGATGATGTAGACATCGTAACCACGGACACTTTCTTCAATGTTGACCTGGATTTCGCCGTCAGAAAATTGTCGAGAGGATAACTTCCCGAGAGGTACACCAACTGTATCCGCAATCTTTTGAGCGATTTCATGGTTAGAGTTTAGGGTGAAAAGTTTCATGTTGTTTCTATCTGACATTATAGACCGTCCTCTGTAAACTTTGCGAATCTCCTTTGAGAAAGTTCTGTTTTTCAAAGCAAGATTCTTTTATTTTTATCTTTTCTATTCTACCAAAAAAAGGAGATTATTTCAGCTTTTTTTCATGCTTTTAATAAAACGAATTAATTTTGAAGGAGCTTTCTGATAAGTTATGTGATTTTCATCTAAAAATTTCCGAAAATCGGCTTTCCCTTTTTCATGGTCTGTGACTTCAAGCTCGAGTTCATAGTCCGTTTGGTCAAAGTAGTGACTTTCATCTAACGCCATTAAGCCGATTTCTGTTTTCGTTTCATAACGAAGAGTCGAAAGGCAGCCTAAAACAAGCCAGTCATGACTTTCAATACCAATCTTAGCGAGCTTTTCTAGAACGAGCCCTTGAGGTAGTTTTTGTTTTTCTAGGTACGATTCAGCTTCTGGAAGAGTTAGTTTCTGGTTGTATTCCATATTTCCTACAGTTTGAGGTACTTTTAAGGTCAATTCTGCCCAATCTGAAAAGGTGCGAATGCGCATGGCAACCCTCTTTTCACGCAATTGGAAATCTGGTGTGTCAATGTAGTAGTTTTTCTGAAAGACGGGTTGAATATGGGAAAACTGTTTTTTTAGATGATCATATTCCTCTTTTTTCAGAAGTGTTTTCAATTCTATTTCTAAATGTTTCATTTTTTCAACCTTTTCTATATCTTTGAAAGCGATTTATGGTATAATGGATAATGTATTTATTGTATACGAATGTACTGAAAAAATCAAAGATTTTCGACGGAGCAATCAAACATTACAAGGGAGAAAGTATGACCATAGAATGGGAAGAATTTTTAGATCCTTACATTCAGGCTGTTGGTGAATTGAAGATTAAACTTCGAGGAATTCGCAAACAGTATCGTAAGCAAAACAAGCATTCTCCGATTGAGTTTGTAACGGGTCGGGTAAAACCGATTGAAAGTATCAAAGAAAAGATGGCTCGTCGAGGAATTAACTATGCAAGTCTAGAACATGATCTGCAAGACATTGCTGGTTTACGTGTCATGGTTCAGTTTGTTGATGACGTTAAAGAGGTAGTTGAGATTCTACGTAAACGCCAAGATATGAGAGTCGTTCAGGAACGAGACTATATCACTCATCGTAAGGCTTCGGGCTATCGTTCTTATCACGTGGTTGTTGAGTACACAGTTGATACGATCAACGGGGCTAAGACGATTTTGGCGGAAATTCAAATACGGACTTTAGCCATGAATTTCTGGGCTACGATTGAACACTCGCTCAATTATAAATATCAGGGAGATTTTCCAGAAGAAATCAGGAAAAGACTGGAAATCACAGCGAAAATAGCCTATCAACTGGATGAAGAAATGGGTAAGATTCGTGATGATATCCAGGAAGCGCAGGCTCTCTTTGATCCATTGAGCAGAAAACTAAACGATGGTGTAGGAAATAGTGACGATACAGATGAAGAATACAGGTAAACGAGTTGACCTCATAGCAAATAGAAAGCCACAAAGTCAGAAGGTTTTGCATGAGCTGAGGGATAAACTCAAGAAACAACATTTTATACTGAACGATACCAATCCCGATATCGTCATTTCCATTGGTGGCGATGGAATGCTTTTGTCTGCCTTTCACAAGTATGAGAATCAGTTAGACAAGGTTCGATTTGTAGGTGTTCATACAGGGCATTTAGGATTTTACACAGATTATCGTGATTTTGAGCTGGATCAATTGGTGACCAATCTTTTACTAGATACTGGTGCCAAAGTTTCTTATCCGGTCTTGAATGTTAAGGTAACGCTTGAAAATGGAGAGGTGAAAATCTTCCGTGCTTTAAATGAAGCGAGCATCCGTCGATCAGACCGCACCATGGTTGCGGATATCATCATTAACCATGTTCCGTTCGAGAGATTTCGTGGAGATGGAGTGACTGTTTCAACGCCGACGGGAAGTACTGCCTACAACAAGTCCTTGGGTGGAGCTGTCTTGCATCCGACCATTGAAGCCTTGCAGTTGACGGAGATAGCGAGTCTTAACAATCGAGTCTATCGCACTTTGGGATCATCAATCATCATTCCAAAAAAAGATAAGATTGAACTCTTACCGACACGCAATGATTACCATACGATATCAGTCGATAACAGTGTCTATTCCTTCCGTAATATCGAACGGATTGAGTATCAAATCGACCATCACAAGATTCACTTCGTAGCGACTCCAAGCCACACTAGTTTCTGGAATCGTGTTAAAGATGCCTTCATCGGCGAGGTGGATGAATGAGGTTCGAATTTATCGCAGATGAGCACGTCAAAGTCAAAACCTTCCTAAAGAAACACGAGGTTTCCAAGGGACTTTTGGCCAAGATTAAGTTTCGAGGCGGGGCTATTCTGGTCAATGACCAACCTCAAAATGCGACTTATCTCTTAGATATTGGAGACAGGGTGACTATTGATATCCCTGCAGAGGAAGGGTTTGAGAGCCTTGAAGCTATTGATCGACCACTCGATATCTTGTATGAGGATGACCATTTTCTGGTTTTGAATAAGCCTTATGGAGTAGCTTCCATCCCCAGTGTCAATCATTCCAATACCATTGCTAATTTTATCAAGGGCTACTATGTTAAGCAAGAATATGAAAACCAGCAGGTTCATATCGTGACCAGACTAGATCGGGATACATCTGGTTTGATGCTCTTTGCTAAGCACGGTTATGCTCATGCACGATTAGACAAGCAACTGCAACGAAAGTCTATCGAAAAACGTTACTTTGCCTTGGTTAAGGGCAATGGGGATTTGGAACCAGAAGGGGAGATTATCGCCCCGATTGCTCGTGATGTGAACTCCATTATCACGAGAAGGGTTGCAAAGGGTGGAAAATATGCCCATACCTCTTACAAAGTTGTAGCGTCTTATGGAGATGTTCACTTGGTCGATATTCAACTGCATACTGGACGAACTCATCAGATCCGAGTACATTTCTCTCATATTGGTTTCCCCTTGTTGGGAGATGATCTCTATGGTGGCAGCCTAGACGACGGCATTCAACGACAGGCCTTGCATTGCCATTTCTTATCATTTTATCATCCCTTCTTGGAGCGTCAGCTAGAGCTCGAAAGCCCCTTGCCAGATGATTTTAACAATCTTATTACTCAGTTATCAACTAATACTCTTTAAAATCTATTTTGAGTATAATTAATTTTATTAAAGGAGAAAACTCATGGAAGTTTTTGAAAGTCTCAAAGCCAACCTGGTTGGTAAAAATGTACGCATCGTTCTCCCTGAAGGGAAAGAACCTCGTATCCTTCAAGCGACAAAACGTTTGGTTAAAGAAACAGATGTCATCCCAGTATTGCTTGGTAAACCTGAAAAAATTAAAATTTATCTTGAAATCGAAGGGATCATGGATGGTTATGAAGTAATTGATCCCCAACACTATCCTCAATTTGATGAAATGGTTGCTGCCTTAGTAGAGCGTCGTAAGGGCAAAATGACTGAAGAAGAAGCGCGTAAAGTTTTGGTTGAAGACGTCAACTACTTTGGTGTGATGCTAGTCTACTTGGGCTTGGTTGACGGTATGGTATCTGGTGCGATTCACTCAACTGCTTCAACAGTTCGTCCAGCCCTTCAAATCATTAAAACTCGTCCTAATGTTACTCGTACTTCAGGTGCCTTCTTGATGACTCGTGGTTCAGAACGTTATCTTTTCGGAGACTGTGCGATCAACATTAATCCTGATGCTGATAACTTAGCTGAAATTGCTATCAACTCGGCTATTACAGCTAAAATGTTTGGTATCGAACCCAAAATTGCTATGTTGAGCTATTCAAGTAAAGGTTCTGGTTTTGGTGAGAACGTTGATAAGGTAGTAGCAGCTACACAACTTGCGCACGAACTACGTCCAGATCTTGAAATAGATGGGGAATTGCAATTTGATGCGGCCTTCCACCCTGAAACGGCAGCTTTGAAAGCTCCAGGAAGTAAAGTAGCTGGACAAGCAACTGTATTCATCTTCCCAAGTATAGAAGCTGGAAATATCGGTTACAAGATTGCAGAACGTCTCGGTGGTTTCTCGGCTGTAGGTCCTGTTTTACAAGGTTTGAATAAGCCAGTTAATGACCTTTCACGTGGATGTAGCTCAGATGATGTATATAATCTTACACTAATTACTGCAGCTCAAGCGGTTCATCAATAAGAAATAGGCCTCTTTCCTTTAGGAAGAGGCTTTTTAGCGCTAAGAAAAGGACAGTTAGAAGCTTCTATGTTATACTAGATATATGTTAGATTTGAAAGAATACGGTGTTGACATGTGGCCAGAGGAGAAGATTTCCTCTTTCCGTGAGAAACTCCTCAACTGGTACGATGAAAACAAACGGGATTTACCCTGGCGAAGAAGTAAAAATCCTTATCACATCTGGGTTTCTGAAATCATGCTGCAGCAGACTAGGGTAGATACGGTTATTCCCTACTATGAACGATTCTTGGACTGGTTTCCAACTGTTGAAAGTCTGGCGAATGCCCCTGAAGAGCGTCTGCTGAAGGCTTGGGAAGGTTTGGGTTATTATTCTCGAGTGCGCAATATGCAGGCTGCAGCTCAGCAGATTATGACTGACTTTGGGGGGCAATTTCCAAATACCTATGAAGGAATATCTTGCCTGAAAGGGATTGGCCCTTACACTGCGGGAGCTATTTCCAGTATCGCTTTTAATTTGCCTGATCCAGCGGTCGATGGCAATGTCATGCGAGTTTTGGCACGCTTGTTTGAGGTTAATCATGATATCGGAGTTCCCAGCAATCGAAAGATTTTCCAAGCTATGATGGAAATCTTGATTGACCCGAAACGACCAGGCGATTTTAACCAAGCTCTGATGGATTTAGGTTCTGACATAGAGGCTCCAGTTAATCCTCGACCTGAAGAAAGCCCTATTAGAGACTTTAGCGCAGCCTATCAGAAGGGAACCATGGATCGATATCCGATTAAAGAACCTAAGAAAAAACCTCTTCCAATTTATCTCAAGGCTTTGGTTGTGCGCAATGATAGAGGTCAATATTTACTAGAGAAAAATGAAAGCGAAAAACTGCTAGCTGGATTTTGGCATTTCCCCTTGATTGAAGTCGAAGAATTTTCTAGAGAAGATGATCAGTTAGATCTTTTTTCTCAAGTCAAAGAGGTAAGCAGTGCATTTGGACCAAGCCCCCAAGAAAGTTTTGAGCAGGATTATGATTTGGAGGTTGATTGGTCCCATCAAGTTTTTGAACAAGTCAAGCATGTCTTTAGTCATCGTAAATGGCATATTCAAATCCTATCAGGTCAGGTGACAGGATTAAAACAGTTCTCCGACAGAGAAATTCGCTGGCTATCCCCTAAAGAGTTTGCTGACTACCCCCTCGCTAAACCTCAACAAAAGATTTGGCAGGCTTATAAAACAGTTCTTGGAGATGGGGACTGGGATTAGCCATTTGTGTCTTCTTTCCATTTTTTTGTTATAATAGAAAAAGAAAAAGGTGATCTTATGAAAAAAATATTAATTGTAGATGATGAGAAACCAATCTCAGATATTATTAAGTTCAATATGACCAAAGAAGGCTACGAAGTTGTAACAGCCTTTAACGGTCGTGAGGCAATCGAGCTATTTGAAGCTGAGCAACCCGACATTATTATCCTCGACTTGATGCTCCCAGAAATCGATGGTTTAGAAGTAGCCAAAGCCATTCGTAAGACCAGTAGTGTTCCTATCATCATGCTTTCAGCTAAGGATAGCGAGTTTGACAAGGTTATCGGTTTGGAACTAGGTGCAGATGATTATGTCACAAAGCCCTTCTCAAATCGTGAGTTGCAGGCGCGTGTCAAGGCTTTACTTCGCCGTACCGACTTGGTTTCAGTTGATAGTCAAGAGTCTGATGAAAAGAAATCCCAGCCACTTCAGATTGGTGATTTGGAAATTGTCCCAGACGCTTACGTGGCCAAAAAATACGGTGAGGAATTAGATTTGACCCACCGTGAGTTTGAGCTCTTATATCACTTGGCTTCCCATATTGGACAAGTGATTACGCGTGAACACTTGCTTGAGACTGTTTGGGGTTATGATTATTTTGGTGATGTTCGTACAGTGGATGTGACCATTAGACGTTTGCGTGAAAAAATTGAAGATACTCCAAGCCGTCCAGAGTATATCCTCACCCGTCGTGGTGTTGGCTACTATATGAGAAATAATGATTGAAGATATTAGACAAACTATTCTGACCAGTGATTTTATCTTTATCTTGATTTTACTTGGCTTTATCTTGGTGGTGACCTTGCTGTTACTGGAAAATCGTCGAGATAATATCCGTCTCAAAGAGATAAATCAAAAGGTTAAGGACTTGATTGCAGGTGATTATTCTCAAGTTTTGGACTTACAAGGCAGTACAGAAATCACCAATATTAGCAATAACCTCAATGATTTGTCAGAAGTTATTCGTTTGACCCAAGAAAATCTGGAACAAGAGAGTAAAAGACTGCATAGTATTCTTTCTTACATGACAGATGGAGTGCTTGCGACCAATCGCCGTGGTCAAATTACCATGATTAATGACATGGCTAAGAAAC
Source organism: Streptococcus sp. HMSC077F03 (assembly GCF_001812375.1). GTDB lineage: Bacteria > Bacillota > Bacilli > Lactobacillales > Streptococcaceae > Streptococcus > Streptococcus oralis_S. The sequence continues at coordinate 255,984 of NZ_KV808793.1, read as the reverse complement.
AATTAGGTGTGCAGAAAGAAGATGTCCTTAACAAAAGCATTTTAGAATTGCTTAAGATAGAGGATGATTATGAACTGCGTGACCTGATTACACAGATTCCTGAGTTGACGATTGACTCCCAGGATGTAAATGGGGAATACCTAAGCCTTCGTGTACGTTTTGCTCTGGTTCGTCGTGAGTCAGGTTTCATCTCTGGTTTGGTTGCTGTTTTACATGATACGACCGAGCAGGAGAAGGAAGAGCGTGAGCGAAGACTCTTTGTTTCGAACGTGAGTCACGAGTTGCGAACTCCTTTGACCAGTGTTAAATCTTATCTTGAAGCCTTGGACGAGGGAGCCCTGTATGATCCTGTTGCTCCTGATTTTATCAAGGTTTCACTCGATGAAACCAACCGTATGATGCGGATGGTGACAGATCTCTTGCATCTCTCTCGTATTGATAATACGACAAGTCAGCTAGATGTGGAATTGATTAATTTTACAGCATTCATCACCTTTATTCTCAACCGATTTGATAAGATGAGAAGTCAGGATGACGAGAAAAAATATGAACTTGTTAGAGATTACCCTATTAATTCAGTTTGGATCGAGATTGATACCGATAAGATGACTCAGGTGATTGATAATATTCTTAACAATGCCATCAAGTACTCACCAGATGGTGGGAAAATCACTGTTAGCATGAAGACCACTGATGACCAGATGATTTTATCCATCAAAGACCAAGGTCTAGGTATTCCAAAGCAAGATTTGCCGAAGATCTTTGACCGATTCTACCGTGTGGATCGTGCAAGAAGTCGGGCTCAAGGTGGAACCGGTCTAGGTCTGGCTATCGCAAAAGAAATCATCAAACAACACAATGGCTTTATATGGGCCAAAAGTGAATACGGTAAGGGCTCAACCTTTACAATAGTGCTCCCTTATGATAAGGATGCCGTAAAAGAAGAAATATGGGAGGACGAAATAGAAGACTAGAATGAGTGAAAAAGGCTTTAAATACAGTATTTTAGCATCAGGTTCTAGTGGGAATTCCTTTTACCTGGAAACCCCAAAAAAGAAAATCCTAGTAGATGCGGGCTTGTCTGGTAAGAAAATTACCAGCCTGCTAGCTGAAATCAATCGCAAACCTGAAGATTTGGATGCGATTCTGATTACGCATGAGCATTCAGACCATATTCATGGGGTCGGTGTCTTGGCTCGTAAATATGGCATGGATCTTTACGCCAATGAAAAGACTTGGCAGGCTATGGAAAATAGCAAGTATCTTGGCAAGGTTGATTCTTCGCAAAAGCATATCTTTGAAATGGGTAAAACCAAAACCTTTGGCGATATCGATATTGAGAGTTTTGGTGTTAGCCATGATGCGGCAGCACCCCAGTTTTACCGATTTATGAAAGACGACAAGAGTTTTGTCGTGTTGACCGATACAGGCTATGTAAGTGACCGTATGGCTGGAATAGTCGAAAATGCGGACGGTTATCTCATAGAGTCCAACCACGATGTAGAGATTTTGCGAGCAGGATCTTATGCTTGGCGACTCAAACAGCGAATTCTATCGGATCTCGGTCACCTTTCTAACGAGGATGGTGCTGAGGCCATGATTCGTGCAATGGGAAATCGGACTAAGAGAATCTATCTTGGGCATTTATCCAAAGAGAACAATATTAAGGAGCTGGCTCATATGACTATGGTCAACCAGCTAGCACAAGCTGATCTGGGAGTAGGAGTAGACTTTAAGGTTTATGATACCTCACCAGATACCGCAACACCATTAACAGATATATAAAAAAGAAGGCCCTCGCCTTCTTTTTATAAATTAGTAGATATTTGTTGTGGTATAATGATTAAAAAATATAGGAGTAGCATTGTGAAAAGAAAATGGTTATTAAAGGATTACTATGACACAACGATTATCATACTTGCCTTGATATCAGTTGTTCTTGTCTTGCTAGGATTTGCTGAGATGATTGATTTAGACAGTCCTCCATACAGTATTATTGACTTACTGATTTGGTTTGTTTTTGTAGTAGATTATGGTTGGCGGTTCTTTTCAAGTAAAGAAAAATGGAGATTTATACTTGAAAATATCTTTGATCTGTTAGCTATTCTTCCTTTAAATGCTATTTTTACAGTATTTCGTTTAGGACGTATCTTCCGCCTAGCAAGGTTGACAAAATTACTAAAACTGACTCGTCTTTTAAGGATCGTAGGGTTAACTGGAAAGCTGGGAAAGAAGGTAAGCAAACTCTTACGGACAAATGGCTTACTTTATATTTTTTATCTCAATTCCTTTATTGTACTGGTAGGGAGTTCAATTTTATCTGTTGTTGAAGAAAAATCTTTTTCTGATAGTCTTTGGTGGGCGCTGGTAACGGTAACAACTGTTGGTTATGGGGATATTGTTCCTGAATCTATTTTTGGGAAGTGGTTAGCTGTTTTACTGATGCTAGTCGGTATTGGAACAATAGGGATGTTAACAAGCGCATTGACGAACTTTTTTGTAAAGGATGATCAAGATAATCAGATACAATTTGATAAACTACAAGATCAATTACATAGTCAAAAAATATTATTAGAGAAACAATCTGAGAAAATCGAAGAACTGCACAGGATGATACAAGATTTACTTGAAAAAACATAGTTTTGGCTATACAAAAACCACTCAACGAGTGGCTTTTTTACAATCCAGCAAAGTCCTTGATTTCTTGTGCGGACATGGAAGAGTCGCAACGGACCTTGATCTGGCCATCTGCAATGTGAACAAATCCTGGTACGGTTGGAATTTCGTAGCGTGAGCGGAATTCTTGTAACTCATTTAGTTGGCTTGGTTCTTCACTGTTGATGAAGTAGATGTGAGCTTTAGTTTCAGCTACGACACCTGCCAAGGTACCAGCAAATTTACGGCAGTAAGGGCAAGTTTTGCGACCGATAAAGAAGGTTGCAGTTTCTTTTTTATCAAGAGCTTCTTGCGCACGCGCAACTGTAGTGACTTCAAGGTCTTTAATGTTTTCTAAAAATTGTTCCATGAGATTACCTCGCTTTCATTGATAAGTCTAGTATGCCATAAAGTTTCCAAAAATGCTTAGATTTGATACGAAAAAAAGATGAGATTGGTTGGTCTCATCTTTTATAATTTCTTATTTTACAAACGCATTGATTTCCGCTTCGATGTTGGCAATTTTAGCTTGTGAATCTTCATTACTTTCACCCACAACGGCAATGTAGAACTTGATTTTTGGTTCTGTACCTGAAGGGCGAACTGCAATCCATGAACCGTCAGCAAGTGTGTATTTCAAAACATCACTTGGAGGAGTTGTCAAGTTTGTAACAGTACCGTCAGCAGCAGTAGCAGTTTGAGCCTTGAAGTCTTCTACGACAGTGATAGCTGTTGTGTTCCATTCTTTTGGAGCATTGTTACGGAACTTAGCCATAATGGCTTTGATTTGTTCAGCACCATCAACACCAGAAAGGGTAACAGAGATGGTCTTTTCAGCGTAGTAGCCGTATTCTTTGTAGATTTCTTCGATACCGTCAGCAAGTGTCAAACCACGTGAACGGTAGTAGGCTGCAAGCTCGGCAACCACAAGAACAGCTTGAATAGCATCTTTATCACGTACGAATGGTTTGATCAAGTAACCGAAGCTTTCTTCAAATCCCATCATGTAGGTGTGGTTGTGTTTTTCTTCGAATTCTTGAATCTTTTCAGCGATAAATTTGAAACCAGTCAAAACGTTGAACATAGTTGCGCCGTAGCTTTCAGCAATCTTTGTTACCAAGTCAGTTGATACGATTGATTTGCAGAGAGCAGCATTTTCAGGAAGAGTACCAGCATTTTTGTGGGCTTCCAAGATGTATTTAGCCATGATAGCACCGATTTGGTTACCTGAAAGGTTAAGGTAGCTACCATCTTTTTGAAGAACTTCAACACCAACACGGTCAGCGTCAGGGTCAGTTGCCACAAGAACGTCTGCACCAACTTGACGACCAAGTTCTTCAGCAAGGGCGAAGGCTGCTTGGCTTTCTGGGTTTGGAGATTTTACAGTTGAGAAGTCTGGGTCAGCAGTTGCTTGTGCTTCAACAACTTGAACTGAGTCAAATCCAGCTTGGGCAAGAGCACGACGAGCCAACATTTCACCAGTACCATGAAGTGGTGTGTAGACAATCTTCATGTCTTTACCAAATTCTTCGATCAAGGCTGGGTTGATGTTTACGTCCTTAACCTCTTTAAGGTATTCTACGTCGACAGCTTCACCAATCACTTCAATCAATCCAGAAGCTTTTTCAGCTTCTACATCAGCAACTTCGACAGCGAATGGATTTTCGATTGCACGAATATAAGTTGTCAAAGCATCTGCATCATGTGGAGGCATTTGCCCACCGTCTTCACCGTAAACCTTGTAACCGTTAAATGGAGCAGGGTTGTGACTGGCAGTAATCATGATACCAGCAAAACAGTTGAGGTGACGAACAGCGAATGACAGTTCAGGAGTTGGACGAAGGCTTTTAAATACGTAAGATTTGATACCGTGTTTAGCAAGAACTGCCGCAGATTCAAAGGCAAACTCAGGTGAGAAGTGACGGCTATCGTAGGCAATTGCTACACCGCGTTCTTTTTCATTTCCACCTTTTGACTCAATCAAACGAGCCAAACCTTCAGTTGCTTGACGAACAACATAGATATTGATACGATTTGTACCAGCACCGATCAAACCACGCATACCAGCAGTACCAAATTCAAGATTGGTATAAAAGGCGTCTTCCTTAGTTTTTTCGTCCATATTTTCCAAATCTTGACGAAGGTAGTCTGGAAGGTCAGCAAAATCAACCCATTTTTGATAATTTTCTTGGTAAGTCATAGAGTGTCTCCTTTGTTTATTTGCTTTAATCGCTTTCATTATATCACGATTTGACATTTTAGTAAAACGTTAGCATAACTTAAAATGTAGGAAATTAACTTTTGCACTTTAGCGGGAAAATGGTGGGGACTGTGCTTACTTATACTAAGTTAGGGATGAAAATTAATTATTAGATACTTTATAACATGAAAGTTTATAATTCATTTTGTAGGTTTGTTGAAGAAAAAAATCAAAAACATTGTTATATTCTATTCTTTTTATAAAGAATCCTTTAATGTATCAAATGAACAGATAGAAAAATTTAAGTTAAAACTCTATAAATTTAAGATATTTTGAAAAATTCTGGTTTCTGTTTTGATTTTTATTCTACGTATGGTAAAATATAGTAAATCATTAAAGGAGAATCCATTATGAAAAAAATTCTTAAGCATTCTGCTTTGCTTTTATCAGCTTTAGCACTGGTTGCCTGTGGAGCTTCCAAAAAAGCAAGCGACAATGGTACTGCCTCGAACTCAAACTTTGAAGTTTCTGTAAAAGACGGTATGTTTGTATTGCCTAAAGACGAAGATTCATCTTCAAGCTACCTTGCACTTCAAGTCGAAATCAAGAACAATCGTGATAAACAGTTTAGTTTTACTAGCCAAGATATCACGCTATACAATGAAAAGGATGAAAAATTACAACCAATTCAAGTTTATGAAAGCGACAGTAAAACGAAATTTATGTCATATGGTGACAGTCTTTCTAAAGGAAAGAGCGTTGCTGGTTATGTAGTGTATGAAGTCGATAAGAATGCTAAGTATGAACTTCACTTTGCACCTAGCTTTTACGATGACATCAAAGAAAATTCTAAAAAGAATAACGATGTAGCAATCAAGGTGGATCCAAGTCAGTATGAAGACAATATTGATGAAGCGAAAGATGTAATGAAAAAATATGTCGATGCTGTTTACCTTAATGGGGAAAGTTCTGGTGGTGGAACGAACCTAAGTGCTACTGATAATAAGTCACAAGTTGTTGCGCTTGCTGATGATAAAAAATCTTCTGATAATAGTGCTGAATTCACAAACGATGCGAAAGCTGATAAAGAAGAGTTTATCAAGAAATTTACAGAATCGTTCGGAAAAGGCTTCTATAACTACAAACCGTCTGATTCAGAACTTAGAACATTCGCAGATGCTTACATCAAAGCAAATGCTAAGAGAGCAAAAGTTGATTACAAGGTGAAGACATACTTGCCAGACTATGCTGTTGTTTATGTTCGACCAGAAACAATCGACTTGGATAACTTGAATGTTTATGAATTGAGCCGTAAATTCTACGAAGAAAACAAAGGTAAATATAGCAACTACTCTGAAGCTATGAAAGCTGGTGAAAAATACATTTTAGAAAATGCACCAAGTCAATTTGATTCAACTCCTCTAGACACTAGTGATAACATGAAGAAAGAGGGTTATGAAATTAAAATGACTAAGAAAGATGGAAAATGGACCATCGATACCTCTTCTAAAAACTATGAATTGAAAGATATGGCTCGCACATTCCGTGGAGGCATTGGATACTAAGATGAAAGGTTCGAGTTTATGACTCGAACTTTTTTCGTTGCAATTGTGCAAAAGAGAAAAAGATAGTAAAATAGAGATATGATTATTTTACAAGCTAATAAAATTGAACGATCTTTTGCTGGTGAGGTTCTTTTTGATAATATTAATCTGCAGGTAGATGAACGAGACCGAATTGCTCTTGTTGGGAAAAATGGTGCAGGTAAGTCTACTCTTTTAAAGATTTTGGTTGGAGAAGAGGAGCCAACTAGTGGAGAAATTAATAAGAAAAAAGATATCTCTCTGTCTTACCTAGCCCAAGATAGCCGTTTTGAGTCTGAAAATACCATTTATGATGAAATGCTTCACGTCTTTGATGACTTGCGTCGGGCAGAGACACAACTGCGTCAAATGGAATTAGAGATGGGTGAAAAGTCGGGTGAAGATTTGGATAAACTGATGGCGGATTATGATCGTTTGTCAGAGAATTTCCGCCAGGATGGTGGCTTTACTTACGAAGCTGATATTCGAGCGATTTTGAATGGATTCAAGTTTGACGAGTCTATGTGGCAGATGAAAATTGCTGAGCTTTCAGGTGGTCAAAATACTCGTCTTGCACTGGCTAAAATGCTCCTTGAAAAGCCCAATCTCTTAGTCTTGGACGAGCCAACCAACCACTTGGATATCGAAACCATTGCCTGGTTGGAAAATTACCTAGTAAATTATAGTGGTGCACTCATTATTGTCAGTCACGACCGTTACTTTTTGGATAAGGTTGCGACGGTTACACTCGATTTGACTAAGCATTCCTTAGATCGTTATGTAGGTAATTACTCTCGCTTTGTTGAGTTAAAGGAGCAAAAGCTAGCTACTGAGGCAAAAAACTATGAAAAGCAACAGAAGGAAATCGCGGCTCTAGAAGACTTTGTCAATCGCAATCTAGTCCGAGCTTCAACGACCAAACGTGCCCAATCTCGCCGTAAACAACTAGAAAAAATGGAGCGTTTGGACAAGCCTGAAGCTGGCAAGAAATCAGCCAACATGACCTTCCAGTCGGAAAAAACGTCTGGAAATGTCGTTTTAACCGTTGAAAATGCGGCTATTGGCTATGATGGGGAAATATTTTCAGAGCCTATCAACCTAGACCTTCGTAAGATGAATGCTGTTGCGATTGTCGGACCAAACGGCATCGGGAAATCAACCTTTATCAAGTCTATTGTGGACCAGATCCCTTTTATCAAGGGAGAGAAGCGTTTTGGTGCCAATGTTGAGGTTGGTTACTATGACCAGACTCAAAGCAAGCTAACACCAAGCAATAGTGTCCTAGATGAACTTTGGAATGATTTTAAACTAACACCAGAGGTTGAAATCCGTAATCGACTTGGAGCCTTCCTTTTCTCAGGAGATGATGTTAAGAAATCAGTTGGCATGCTGTCAGGTGGCGAGAAAGCTCGTTTACTGCTTGCCAAACTTTCTATGGAAAACAACAACTTTTTAATTCTTGACGAGCCGACCAACCACTTGGATATTGATAGCAAGGAAGTGCTAGAAAATGCCTTGATTGACTTTGATGGGACCCTTCTTTTCGTCAGTCACGACCGTTACTTTATCAATCGTGTAGCCACTCATGTTTTGGAATTGTCCGAAAATGGTTCAACCCTCTACCTTGGGGATTACGACTACTATGTTGAAAAGAAAGCAGAAGTAGAAGCGATTCAGACAGCGGAAGCTTCAACTAGCAATCAAGAAAAAGAAGAAAGTCCAGTTAATGATTATCAGGCTCAGAAAGAAAGTCAGAAAGAAGCCCGCAAACTCATGCGACAAATCGAAAGTTTAGAATCTGAAATCGAAGAACTAGAAAGTAAAAGCCAAGCCACCTCTGAACAAATGTTGGAAACCAATGACGCTGAAAAACTCATGGAGATGCAGGCTGAACTGGAAAAAATCAGCCATCGTCAGGAAGAAGCCATGCTTGAGTGGGAAGAATTATCAGAGCAGGTGTAAAGATGGAACATCTTGGAAAAGTATTTCGTGAATTTCGAACCAGTGGGAACTACTCTTTAAAGGAAGCAGCGGGCGATTCTTGCTCGACCTCTCAGTTATCTCGCTTTGAGCTTGGTGAGTCTGATTTAGCAGTTTCCCGTTTCTTTGAGATTTTGGATAATATTCATGTGACTATTGAAAATTTCATGGACAAGGCTAGGGATTTTCAAAATCATGAACATGTTGCCTTGATGGCACAGATTATTCCGCTTTACTACTCAAATGATATTGCAGGTTTTCAAAAGCTTCAAAGAGAACAACTTGAAAAGGCTAAGAGTTCGACCAATCCCCTCTATTTTAAGCTGAATTGGATTCTGCTACAAGGACTGATTTGTCAAAGAGATGCTTATTACACGATGAGGCAGAGTGATTTGGAAAAGGTAGCAGATTATCTTTTTCAAACAGAAGAATGGACTATGTATGAGTTGATTCTTTTCGGAAATCTCTATACTTTCTACAATGTGGACTATGTGGCTCGAATTGGCAGAGAAGTGATGGAGAGGGAAGACTACTACAAGGAAATTGGTCGGCATCGAAAACTTGTTTTGATTTTAGCTCTTAACTGTTACCAGCATTGTTTGGAAAATCGATCCTTTGCGGATGCGGACTATTTTGAGGGCTATGTGGAGAAGTTAATTGGAAATGGTATCAAGCTTTATGAGCGCAATATCTTCCATTATCTCAAAGGTTTCGCCCTCTACCAGAGAGACTTGAAAGAAGAGGGTTGTAGTCAGATGCGGGAGGCCATGCATATTTTTGCTGTGCTTGGACTTCCAGAGCAAGTGGCTTACTATCAGGAACATTATGAAAAATTTGTAAATCCTTAAATTTCCCAAATAAGGGAAAAATAAAGAGACTCCTTTCAGTTTTGATACAATAGTTTCAAAATTTGAGAGGGGTTTTTTATATGAATCGACATGCAATCCAGTTGATTAGTCGTGGTGCTATTAATAAAATAGGAAATATGCTCTATGATTATGGAAACAGTGTTTGGTTGGCATCAATGGGAACGATAGGGCAGACTGTTCTTGGGATTTATCAAATTTCTGAACTCGTCACATCGATTCTGGTCAATCCCTTTGGCGGAGTGATTTCAGACCGATTTTCGCGTCGCAAAATTTTGATGACGACAGACTTGATTTGTGGCGTTCTTTGCTTAGCTATTTCTTTCATCAGAGATGATAGCTTGATGATTGCTGCCTTGATTTTTGCCAATATTGTTCAGGCGGTTGCCTTTGCATTTTCTCGTACATCTAACAAAGCCATTATAACTGAGGTTGTAGAGAAAGACGAGATTGTGACCTATAACTCTCGCTTGGAGTTAGTTTTACAGGTTGTAGGAGTCAGTTCTCCGGTGCTTTCTTTTCTCGTTTTACAATTTGCCAGTCTCCATATGACGCTCGTTTTAGATGCCATTAGTTTTTTTATCGCATTTACCTTAGTAGCTTTTCTCCCAAAAAAAGAGACTCAGGAACAAGAGAAAAAGACTTTCAGCTGGAAAAATATTTTTGCTGATATGAAAGAAGGGATTCGCTATATTTGGCGCCAGCAAGAGATCTTTTTCCTTTTGGTAGTAGCTTCCAGTGTTAATTTCTTTTTTGCAGCTTTTGAATTTCTCCTCCCTTTTTCAAATCGACTATACGGGGTAGAAGGAGCTTATGCAACTATTTTAACTATGGGCGCTATTGGTTCGATTATTGGAGCTCTTCTAGCTAGTAAAATAAAGGCAAGTGTTTATAATCTTTTGATTCTATTGGCTTTAACTGGAGTTGGAGTTTTTATGATGGGATTACCACTGCCAACTTTTCTCTCCTTTTCTGGAAATTTAGTTTGTGAACTGTTTATGACGATTTTTAATATTCACTTTTTTACTCAGGTTCAAACCAAGGTTGAGGGGGAATACTTGGGAAGAGTACTAAGCACCATTTTTACCTTAGCCATCCTATTTATGCCGATTGCAAAAGGCTTTATGACGGTGCTACCAAGTGTCCATCTCTCTTCTTTTCTGATAATTGGAAGCGGTGTTATCATCCTGTCTTGTTTATCCCTCGTTTATGTGCGAAGTCATTTTAAAAAAGAGTTATAATTTCTCTTTTTTAGAAAATATTTCATTACGAATCATTTTTCAGTCCTTCTCTATTGTGAGGAGGGCTTGCTTTGTGGTAAAATGGGATTATGAATGAAAGAATGAATGAGTTAGTTGCCTTACTCAACCGCTATGCGACCGAGTACTATACGAGTGACAATCCCTCGGTTTCAGATAGCGAGTATGATCGTCTCTACCGAGAGTTGGTTGAGTTGGAAGCCGCCTATCCAGATCAAGTTTTAGCGGATAGTCCAACTCATCGTGTTGGTGGTAAGGTTTTAGATGGTTTTGAAAAATACAGTCATCAGTATCCTCTATACAGTTTGCAGGATGCTTTTTCACGTGAAGAGTTAGAAGCTTTTGATGCGCGTGTGCGAAAGGAATTACCCCAACCGACCTATATTTGTGAGCTGAAAATCGATGGTTTGTCTATCTCGCTTACGTATGAAAAGGGGATTTTGGTTGTTGGTGCCACACGTGGGGATGGTTCTGTTGGTGAAAATATCACCGAAAACCTCAAGCGTGTCAAGGACATTCCTTTGACCTTGCCCGAAGAACTAGATATCACCGTTCGTGGAGAGTGTTACATGCCACGCGCTTCCTTTGATCAGGTCAACCAAGCCCGCCAAGAAAATGGGGAGCCTGAATTTGCTAATCCTCGTAACGCAGCTGCAGGCACCTTGCGTCAGTTGGATACAGCAGTAGTGGCCAAGCGTAATCTTGCTACTTTCCTCTATCAAGAAGCCAGCCCTTCAACTCGTGATAGTCAAGAAAAGGTCTTGGAGCATCTTGAACAGCTTGGTTTTGTAGTTAATCCTAAACGAATATTGGCTCAAAGTATAGATGAGGTATGGGATTTTATCCAAGAAGTAGGACAAGAACGGGAGAAACTGCCTTACGATATCGATGGGGTGGTCATCAAGGTTAACGACCTAGCAGGTCAAGAAGAACTCGGTTTTACCGTTAAAGCACCTAAGTGGGCAGTAGCTTATAAATTTCCTGCTGAGGAAAAAGAAGCTCAACTCCTTTCAGTTGACTGGACAGTAGGTCGTACGGGTGTTGTGACCCCGACTGCCAATCTAACACCTGTTCAGCTTGCTGGCACAACTGTTAGCCGTGCAACTCTTCACAACGTAGATTATATTGCTGAAAAGGATATCCGCAAAGATGATACGGTTATCGTTTATAAGGCTGGAGATATCATCCCTGCTGTTCTGCGTGTGGTAGAGTCTAAACGTGTTTCTGAAGAAAAACTAGATATTCCGACTAACTGTCCGAGCTGTGACAGTCAGTTGCTTCATTTTGAAGATGAAGTGGCTCTTCGTTGTATCAATCCACGCTGTCCTGCCCAAATCATGGAAGGTTTGATTCACTTTGCCTCTCGAGATGCTATGAATATTACGGGTCTTGGTCCATCTATCGTCGAAAAGCTTTTTGCTGCTAATCTGGTTAAGGATGTGGCAGATATTTACCGTTTGAAAGAAAACGATTTCCTTCTTTTAGAAGGCGTCAAGGAAAAGTCTGCTTCTAAACTATATCAGGCCATTCAAGCATCCAAGGAAAACTCTGCTGAAAAACTCTTGTTTGGTCTGGGAATTCGCCATGTCGGAAGTAAGGCTAGCCAACTCTTGCTCCAACATTTCCACTCTATTGAAAATCTAGCCCAAGCAGATCCTGAGGAAGTAGCAAGTATCGAGAGCTTGGGTAGTGTGATTGCCCAAAGCCTTCAGACTTATTTTGCTACAGAAGGATCGAAGATTCTTTTAGACGAGTTGAAAGAAGCTGGAGTTAATCTGGACTACAAAGGGCAGACAGTAGTAGCAGATGCAGCCTTGTCAGGTTTGACAGTTGTATTAACAGGAAAATTGGAACGTCTCACACGTTCTGAAGCCAAAAATAAACTCGAAATCCTTGGTGCTAAAGTTACAGGCAGTGTATCTAAGAAAACGAATCTTGTCGTAGCAGGAGCAGATGCAGGAAGCAAGCTCCAAAAAGCACAAGAACTTGGTATCGAAGTTCGAGATGAAGCTTGGCTAGAAAGTTTGTAAAGAATAGTTGAAAACTAGATGTTAGATAGTCTGAAACTATCTCTCCTGATGTGTTTTTATATCTATTAATGCTATTCTCTATTGTGCTGAAATTCCCGCTAAATTCTTCAGCACTACATAAAAAAATTGAAATTAGGAATTAGGAAAAGAAATGTATAGATACCCAGTAGTCATCCATTTTCACCGAAAAAATGGGGATTATGATGCTTGTTCATTCAGTAGAAAACAGGCAGATGTTAAAGAAAATTTGTATTATGAAAATGACTATTTTGGAGCAAAATTCTCCTTTACAGTTACAAGTGCAGAAAGGCTCGATACTCTGACCTTTTCTGTCGAAATAGATGGAAAGACAAAAGATTATCTCCTACGGTTTAACTATTATCCACTGTTGACTGAGGTTTGGATTTTGGATGGTGATGAGACGGTTTATTATTCTGAAAATCCAGCCATTGCAAGTTCTTGCTATAAAGATCGAAACCCGTTTGCTTTTGATAAAGCCTTTCACAGTGAAAGTTTTGATCACCATTGGGGATACCAAGGAGAGTTGGGGTATAGTATCTCTGACTACCAGACAAGCTTTAAACTCTGGGCTCCAACCGCTACAGCAGTCCAAGTGGTCGTTTATGAAAATACAAGTAACGACGCGCCGATTTGGAAAACCTTTAATCTTGAGCGTGGGAATAGCTATTCATACAGTCATAAGTACAATACCATTGGTGTTTGGAGTGTAGATTTAGACGAAAATCTTGCAGGTAAAGCTTATCAGTATCAGATTGAGTTTCCACACCATCAGACTTTGACACGAGATCCTTACACTATTGCTACAAGCCCTGACGGGAAACGTTCCGTCATTCTCTCTCAGCAAGATAGACAGGTAGAAGGATTTAAAGTCAAGCATGGGACAGACGCTCCTTGGCGTTTGGAAAACCCATGTAAAGCGGTTATCTGTGAGATGCACATTCGTGATTTTACAAAATCGCCAACATCTGGAGTTCCAGAAAATCTTCGAGGGACCTTCCTTGGTGCTGCCCAGACAGGAACGACCAACCAATTCGACCAAGCAACCGCCTTTGACTATATCAAAGAACTCGGCTGTAATTATGTTCAGCTCCAACCAATCTTTGATCGCCATAAGGAATACGACGAGGACGGAAATGTAACCTATAACTGGGGTTATGATCCTCAAAACTACAATGCCCCAGAACCAAGTTTCTCTAGTAACCCAGATGATCCTGGACAGGTTATTCGAGACCTCAAGACCATGATTCAGGCATATCACGATGCAGGAATCGGTGTCATTATGGATGTCGTTTATAACCATACCTTCTCAACGGTCGATGCACCTTTCCAAACAACTGTTCCTGATTATTACTATCGTATGAATCCAGATGGAACCTTTCAAAACGGAACAGGTGTTGGAAATGAAACCGCAAGCGAACACGAAATGTACCGTAAGTACATGATTGACTCACTCCTTTATTGGGTGAAAGAATACAATATTGACGGTTTCCGTTTTGACTTGATGGGAATTCACGATGTCAAAACCATGCAGGCAATTCGTTGGGCACTTGATGAAGTTGATCCACGTATTATCACCTATGGAGAAGGTTGGGATATGGGGATCGGTCTTGCGCCTTATGATAAGGCCAAGAAGGACAATGCCTACCAGATGCCAAATATTGGATTCTTCAATGATGATCAGCGTGATGCCATCAAAGGAGGAGAAGTTTATGGTTCAATCAAGGCAGGATTTGTTAGTGGTGCAGCTACAGAACCGATTGTAGCCAAAGCTATTCTTGGTAGCCGAGAGTTGGGCTCATATCTTAGTCCAAACCAAGTTCTTAACTATGTGGAAGCCCATGATAATTACAACTTGCATGATTTGTTAGTAACCCTTCATCCAGATTACAGTTCAGATAAGATTATGCGTCAGGTTGAGACAGCAACAGCGATGAGCGTTCTTATGCAAGGGATGTCCTTTATAGAGTTGGGTCAAGAATTTGGCCGCACCAAACTCCTTGCTACTGGAGAAAATGGTGAGCTGACTCCGGCAGATAGAGAACGCGCCATGAATAGTTATAATGCTCCAGATAGTGTCAACCAGGTCAACTGGGATTTAATCAATGAGAGACAAGAGAGCATTGAATTTATCCGTCAGATTATTCGTCTAAAAACACAAACGCGTGCTTTCTCTTATCCTACATATGAAGAAGTTTATCGTCATGTCTTCGTCCATACAGCTGCTGAAAATAGTGGGTGGATTGTTTACGAAATTCACGGTGCTGCAGAGCATTTATTGGTGGTATTTAATGCCAAGGGAACCTCCTTCTACTTTGAAAATGCAGGAAATCTTGAAATGCTTGTGTCCAACAGTCGTTCTCAAGAGTCTAATGTGATTGATGATATCAGCGTTGCAGTCTTGAAGGTACTTTCATAGTAAATACTACAAAAAGGTTTAGTTAACTCTAGACCTTTTTTATTTTTATTGAAAAACCAATATCTAATAGGAATAAATTTCAAATAATTTGAAGAATCAAGTTTGTGAAAAAAATATCAATATTTTCCAAAAAGGGGTTGTAATTTTCTGAAAATTTGATAAAATAAGTTTTAATCATTTTCAGGAGGAAGAGAATTTGACACATTATCAGAATTTAGTGAATGGAAAATGGAAATCATCAGAGAATGAAATTGCCATCTATTCTCCCATCAATCAAGAAAAGTTGGGTACAGTACCTGCTATGAGTCAGGCTGAAGTAGATGAGGCGATGAAAGCTGCGCGTGCAGCTCTCCCAGCATGGCGTGATTTAGCACCCGTTGAGCGTGCAGCCTATTTGCATAAGACAGCAGACATTTTGGAACGTGACAAAGAAAAAATTGGTACCATTCTTGCTAAAGAGGTTGCAAAAGGGATTAAAGCAGCCATTGGAGAAGTAGTACGTACAGCAGAATTGATTCGTTTTGCTGCCGAGGAAGGTCTCCGTATCACTGGACAAGCAATGGAAGGTGGCGGTTTTGAAGCTGCAAGTAAAAATAAACTAGCCGTTGTCCGTCGTGAACCAGTTGGTGTCGTTTTAGCTATTGCACCATTTAACTATCCAGTCAACCTTTCTGGATCTAAGATTGCTCCGGCTTTGATTGCAGGAAATGTCGTTATGTTCAAACCCCCAACACAAGGATCTATTTCTGGCCTCTTGCTAGCTAAAGCATTTGACGAAGCAGGAATCCCAGCAGGTGTCTTTAACACCATCACTGGACGTGGTTCTGAAATCGGAGACTACATCATCGAACACAAGGAAGTGAACTTCATTAACTTTACAGGTTCAACACCGATTGGTGAGCGTATTGGTCGTTTAGCTGGTATGCGCCCGATTATGCTTGAACTTGGTGGGAAAGATGCAGCAATTGTCTTAGAAGATGCAGATTTAGAAAATGCAGCTAAGCAAATCGTAGGTGGTGCCTTTAGCTACTCTGGTCAGCGTTGTACCGCTATCAAACGTGTTTTGGTTGTGGAAAGCGTAGCAGACAGATTGGCTGAATTACTCCAAGCTGAAGTTGCTAAGCTAACAGTCGGTGATCCATTTGACAATGCAGATATCACACCTGTTATTGATAATGCTTCAGCTGATTTCATCTGGGGATTGATTCAGGACGCTCAAGAAAAGGGTGCCAAAGCGCTCAGCCCGATCAAACGTGAGAACAATCTCATTTGGCCAGGACTTTTTGATTATGTCACAAGAGATATGAAATTAGCCTGGGAAGAACCATTTGGACCTGTTCTCCCAATTATTCGAGTTGCAGATGCCAATGAAGCACTTGAAATTGCTAATGAATCGGAGTTCGGCCTTCAATCCTCAGTCTTTACAAATGACTTTAAGAAGGCGTTTGAAATTGCTGAAAAACTTGAAGTGGGTACCGTTCATATTAATAATAAAACACAACGTGGACCAGATAATTTCCCATTCCTTGGTGTAAAAGGTTCTGGTGCAGGAGTTCAAGGAATTAAATATAGTATCGAAGCGATGACAAATGTTAAATCCATTGTTTTTGATGTGAAATAATTTATAAAATCAGGAAAATAACTTCCTGATTTTATTTTTTTTAAAAAAATACAGTAGAAAATTGATAAAAAACGAATATTCTGGTATTATAATAAAAAAATATATGGAAATTGTTTCGTGTTCTATTTTCTGGATATCTTTTTTAAAATGCTAGGTAATTTTTTGAAGGCTTTCATAAAAAAATATGATTTCCTTCGTAAATTACTTGAAAGTTATCTTAAAAGAGTGTATAATAGGAATATAGAAAACGCTTACATAAGAAAGGGGATTGAATGAATAATCAAGAAGCATTAAGAACCTTTACTACAGGTGAGAACTTTCACCTCCAGCATTATTTAGGAGCGCATAGAGAGGAGAAAAACGGAGAAATAGGCTATACCTTTAGGGTTTGGGCCCCGAATGCACAAGCAGTTCATCTAGTTGGTGATTTTACCGATTGGGTTGAGAATCAGATTCCCATGGTTAGAAACGATGCAGGTGTTTGGGAAGTCTTTACGAGTCAAGCTCAGGAAGGTCAGATTTATAAATATCATATCACGCGTGCAAATGGTCACCAGATTATGAAGATTGATCCTTTGGCAGTTTATTTTGAAGCTAGACCGGGTACAGGAGCAGTTCTGACCAATATCCGTGAAAAGAAATGGAAAGATGGCCTTTGGCTAGCACGTCGTAAACGTCTGGGATTTTTCGAGAGACCAGTTAATATATACGAGGCCCATGCAGGATCTTGGAAGAGAAATCCAGATGGTAGTCCCTATACGTTTTCGCAACTGAAAGACGAGTTGATTCCATACTTAGTTGAGATGAACTATACACATATTGAGTTCATGCCTTTAATGGCTCACCCACTTGGATTGAGCTGGGGCTATCAGCTTATGGGTTACTTTGCTTTTGAACATTCCTATGGTACACCTGAGGAATTCCAAGATTTCGTTGAAGAGTGTCATATAAATAATATCGGTGTTATCGTCGACTGGGTTCCAGGTCATTTCACTATTAATGATGATGCATTGGCATATTATGACGGTACACCAACTTTTGAATACCAAGATCACAACAAGGCTCATAACTACGGTTGGGGTGCACTGAATTTTGACCTCGGGAAAAATGAGGTCCAATCTTTCCTGATTTCAAGTATTAAATTCTGGATTGATTTTTACCACTTAGATGGTATTCGGGTCGATGCAGTGAGCAATATGCTGTATCTAGATTATGATAATGCTCCTTGGACTCCAAACAAAGATGGTGGAAACCTTAACTACGAGGGTTATTATTTCCTTCAACGGTTGAACACAGTGATTAAGTTAGCTCATCCAGACATCATGATGATTGCAGAAGAAAGTTCATCAGCGACAAAGATTACTGGTATGAAAGAAATGGGTGGCCTTGGATTTGACTATAAATGGAATATGGGCTGGATGAACGACATTCTCCGTTTCTACGAGGAAGATCCGATTTATCGCAAGTATGACTTTAATCTTATGACTTTCAGCTTTATGTATGTTTTCAATGAAAACTATCTCCTACCTTTCTCACACGATGAAGTTGTTCATGGCAAAAAGAGTATGATGCATAAGATGTGGGGAGATCGCTACAATCAGTTCGCTGGTTTGCGCAACCTCTACACCTATCAAATTTGTCATCCAGGTAAGAAACTCTTGTTCATGGGTAGTGAGTACGGGCAATTCCTAGAGTGGAAGTCTGAGGAGCAGTTGGAATGGTCTAATCTAGAAGATCCGATGAATGCCAAGATGAAGCATTTTACTTCTCAACTCAATCAATTCTATAAAGAAAATCGCTGTCTTTGGGAAATTGATACTAGTTATGATGGTATCGAGATTATCGATGCTGATAATAGAGATCAGAGTATCCTTTCCTTTATTCGTAAGGGCAAGAAGGACGAAATGTTAGTCTGTGTCTTTAACATGGCACCAGTTGAACGTAAGGACTTTACGATTGGTTTACCTGTTGCAGGTATTTACGAAGAAGTTTGGAATACAGAATTAGAAGAATGGGGAGGTGTGTGGAAAGAGCACAATCAAACAGTTCAGACTCAAGAAGGCTTATGGAAAGATTATGAGCAGACTTTGACCTTTACCTTGCCTGCCATGGGAGCGAGCATCTGGAAGATCAAGCGTCGTTTGAAACCGGCTAAGAAAAAAGAATAATGAGCTGTTGATGATATTTTTTAGATTTTAAAAACGGATGTACTTGTATTGGACTTGAAACACAAGAGAAATGGATTTCCTATTATTTTTATAAAAAAGTTTGACTTCCGACCTTCTTTCGATTTTAACGTTCACATGTCTTTATAAAGGAGTAGAAAATGAAGAATGAAATGCTAGCTTTGATCCTTGCGGGTGGGCAAGGAACACGTCTCGGAAAACTCACTCAAAGCATTGCCAAACCGGCAGTGCAATTCGGTGGGCGCTACCGTATCATTGACTTTGCTCTTTCCAACTGTGCAAACTCTGGAATCCATAATGTTGGCGTGATTACTCAGTACCAACCTCTTGCTTTGAATAACCATATCGGAAACGGCTCTAGCTGGGGATTGGATGGTATCAATTCAGGCGTCTCTATTTTACAACCTTATTCAGCAAGCGAAGGAAACCGTTGGTTTGAAGGGACTAGTCACGCTATCTACCAAAACATTGACTACATCGACAGTGTTAATCCTGAGTATGTTTTGATTCTTTCTGGTGACCACATCTACAAGATGGACTACGATGATATGCTTCAGTCCCATAAGGATAACAATGCCAGTTTGACAGTAGCTGTCCTAGACGTACCTCTCAAAGAAGCTAGCCGTTTTGGTATCATGAATACAGATGCCAATAACCGTATCGTTGAATTCGAAGAAAAACCTGCGCAACCTAAGTCTACAAAGGCTTCTATGGGGATTTACATTTTTGACTGGAAACGGCTTCGCAATATGCTTGTTGCTGCTGAAAAGAGCAATGTGGATATGTCAGACTTTGGGAAGAACGTTATCCCTAACTATCTCGAGTCTGGTGAAAGTGTCTATGCTTATGAATTTAATGGCTACTGGAAAGACGTTGGTACAATTGAGTCACTTTGGGAAGCCAATATGGAGTACATTTCGCCAGAAAATGCCTTGGATAGTCGCAATCGTCAGTGGAAAATTTACTCAAGAAACTTAATCTCACCACCCAACTACTTTGGAGCACATGCACACGTTGAAGATTCATTGGTCGTGGATGGCTGTTTTGTAGATGGAACGGTTAAACGTTCGATTCTATCAACAGAAGCACAAGTACGTGAAGGTGCTGAGGTCGTTGATTCTGTCATCATGAGTGGAGCTATTATTGGCCATGGCGCAAAGATTACTCGTGCTATTATTGGTGAGGGTGCCATTATTGCAGACGGCGTAGAGATTGACGGAACGGACGAAGTACAAGTAGTAGGATACAATGAAGTAGTGGGGGTAGCAACAGATGAAGATTGATAAATATTCAGCCATTTTAGGAAACACAGTTGGTTTTCATGACATGTCAACATTAACAGAACACCGTCCGGTAGCTAGCTTGCCTTTCGGTGGGAAATACCGTTTGATTGACTTCCCTCTTTCCAGCCTTGCAAATGCAGGTGTTCGTAGTATCTTTGGTATTTTCCAACAAGACAATATCAGCTCAGTATTCGACCATATCCGTTCAGGTCGTGAGTGGGGCTTGTCAACTCTTCTAAGTCACTACTATCTAGGAATTTACAATACTCGTGTTGAAAGCAGTACAGTTGGAAAAGAGTATTACCAACAGCTTCTTACCTACTTGAGACGTTCAGGTTCAAACCAAACCGTTTCGATTAACTGCGATGTGCTGGTGAATATTGACTTGAATCAAGTCTTCCACCTACACAATACAACAAAAGGTCCGATTACAGTTGTATATAAGAAACTTCCAAAGAAAGACATTTCAGATGTGAATGCTATTTTGGAAATCGATGAAACTGACCATGTTCGTTCGCACAAACTCTTTGATAATAAATCTACAGATGAACTCTTCAATATGTCTACAGATATCTTTGTTGTGGATACTCCTTGGTTGATTGAACGACTTGAAGAAGAGGCTCAGAAAGAATATCCTGAAAAGTTGCGTTATGTTCTCCGCGATTTAGCTGCAAAAGAAGGAGCTTTTGCTTACGAATACACAGGCTACTTAGCGAACATTCATTCTGTTCAGTCCTATTATCAAGCAAACATTGATATGCTTGAATCTAAAAAATTCTACTCTCTTTTCTCACCAAATCAAAAAATTTATACCAAAGTTAAGAATGAAGAACCAACCTACTATGCGAATACTTCAAAAGTAAGTAATTCTCAGTTTGCTTCTGGTAGTATCATTGAGGGTGAAGTAGTTCAGTCAGTTCTATCTCGTAACATTTATGTTCACAAAGATAGTGTGGTGAAAGACAGCATTTTATTCCCTCGAGTTGTGATCGGTCAGGGTGCCCAAGTTGAATATGCCATCCTAGACAAAGGAGTTGAAGTTGCGGACGGTGTTGTCATTCGAGGAACAGCAGAACATCCAGTTGTAGTGAAGAAGGGTGAAACAGTAACAGAGGACATTTATTCATGAAAATTTTATTTGTAGCGGCAGAAGGGGCACCCTTTTCAAAAACAGGTGGTTTGGGCGATGTCATTGGCGCACTTCCAAAATCACTTGTAAAAGCGGGGCACGAAGTTGCAGTTTTCTTGCCTTACTATGATATGGTAGAAGCTAAGTTTGGGAACCAGATAGAGGATGTTCTCCACTTTGAAGTTAGTGTAGGATGGCGTAGACAGTACTGTGGTATTAAAAAAAATGTCTTGAATGGGGTTACCTTCTACTTCATTGATAATCAATATTATTTCTTCCGCGGTCATGTTTACGGGGATTTTGACGATGGTGAACGCTTTGCCTTCTTCCAACTGGCTGCTCTTGAAGCCATGGAACGCATTGACTTTATCCCTGATCTTCTCCATGTCCATGATTACCATACAGCCATGATTCCCTTCTTGTTAAAAGAAAAGTACCATTGGATTCAAGTCTATCAAGGAATCAGAACAGTTTTAACCATTCACAATTTGGAATTTCAAGGTCAATTTTCCGGAGGAATGTTGTGGGATTTATTTGGAGTTGGGTTTGAACGCTATGCTGATGGCACCCTTCGCTGGAATGATTGCCTCAACTGGATGAAGGCTGGTATCCTATACGCGGATCGTGTCACAACCGTTTCTCCTAGCTATGCGCACGAGATTATGACCAGTCAGTTTGGTTGCGGTTTGGACCAGATTCTTCGCATGGAGTCAGGTAAGGTTTCAGGTATTGTCAATGGTATTGACGCAGATCTTTATAATCCTCAAACAGACCCACTTTTAGATTATCATTTTAATAAAGAAGATTTGTCTGGAAAAGCTCAAAACAAAGCAAAATTACAAGAGAGAGTTGGGTTGCCTGTGCGAGCAGATGTTCCGCTAGTTGGGATTGTCTCTCGATTGACGCGCCAAAAAGGTTTTGATGTTGTTGTAGAAAGCTTGCATCGTTTCTTACAGGAGGACGTTCAAATAGTCCTTTTAGGAACAGGTGACCCAGCTTTTGAACATTCCTTCTCCTGGTTTGCGCAAGTCTATCCAGACAAACTATCAGCAAATATCACTTTTGACGTCAAGCTCGCTCAAGAAATCTACGCAGCTTGTGATCTCTTCCTCATGCCAAGTCGTTTTGAACCATGTGGCTTGTCTCAAATGATGGCGATGCGCTATGGAACTCTACCATTGGTTCATGAAGTGGGTGGCTTGCGTGATACGGTTCAATCCTTCAATCCAATCGAAGGAACTGGAACTGGATTTAGCTTTGATAATTTAACACCATACTGGCTTAACTGGAGTTTCCAAACAGCCTTGGATGTTTATAAGTACCAGCCGGAAGTTTGGAGAAATCTACAAAAACAAGCTATGGAATGCGATTTCTCATGGGATACAGCTTGTAAGTCTTATCTTGACTTGTACCATAGTTTAGTCAACTAATAGATAAAATCGTATGATTCTTTCATACGATTTTTGGGCTGTTTAGAAAGGAAAGTTTATGTCTCAAGTAAAAGGCTTGTGTGTCATGGACGTTGACGGCACCCTGATAGCAGAAGAAGTGATTGATCTTTTAGGAAAAGAAGCAGGTTGCGAAGAAGAAATATCGCAGATTACAAGCCAGGCAATGCGAGGTGAACTGGACTTTGAAACAAGTTTACGAGCGAGGGTAGCTTTGTTAAAAGGCTTTCCGGTTTCGGTCTTTGATACTGTCTTCAAATCCATTCATCTGTCCAAGAATGCTCAAGAATTTATCTCCATACTTCAAAAGAAGGGCATTCTAGTCGGTCTAGTGTCTGGTGGCTTTACACCAATAGTTGAAAGATTAGCAAAATCCCTTGGTATTTCCTATTTCTCCGCCAACCAGTTGGAAGTCAAAGACGGTTTTTTAACAGGAAAATTAGTTGGTGAAATTGTGACAGGTCAAGTAAAACAAGTTACTCTTGAGAAATGGAGAAAGGAATTTGGATTATCCAAAGAAAGAACTATTGCCATCGGTGATGGTGCCAATGACCTCTTGATGTTAAAGTCAGCAGGATGTAGTATTGCATTTTGTGCCAAAGAAGTCGTAAAATCCGAGATAGCTTGTCATGTAGATACGAGGGAGCTTTTAGAAGTTCTACCTTTGATTGATTTCTTAGAATGAGAGGGAACTATGAAAATTGTAATTGCACCCGATTCTTTTAAAGAAAGTTTGACGGCAGAAGAGGTTGCTCAAGCTATAAAAAGAGGATTCCAAAAATCGATAGCAGATGTAGAATGTCTGCTTTGCCCTGTAGGTGATGGTGGGGAAGGAACTGTAGACGCTATCCGACATTCTCTTGAACTCGAAGAAAAATGGCAAGAGGTTACGGGGCCTTTTGGGCTAAAAGAATCCATGCGCTACTTTCACAAAGATCAAATAGCGCTCTTCGAAGTTGCTGACTTGGTTGGTCTTGGGAAGATTCCGCGGGAGAAACGAAATCCCCTTCACATCCAAACCAAAGGTATCGGAGAGTTGATTCGTCATCTCGTTGATCAAGGGATGAAAGATATCTATGTCGGCGTTGGTGGTACGGCTAGTAATGACGGTGGGATAGGCATTGCTGCTGGTTTAGGTTATCGTTTTTATGATAAGAATGGAAAAGAATTGCCAGCTTGCGGTCAGACTTTGCTTGAATTCGAGTTAGTTTCAGACAGCGAGTTGTATAGGATACCTGAAGATGTGAAAATCCGCATTTTAGCAGATGTCGTGAGCCCTCTATGTGGTCTTCAAGGAGCGACCTATACATTTGGAAAACAAAAGGGCTTGGATCCTGCTTTGTTTGAGACAGTAGATTTGGCTATACAGCGGTTCTATGAAAAATTTTCACCATCAACCCTCTCTCTTAAAGGAGCAGGAGCCGGCGGTGGGATTGCGGCTGGGCTCTGTGCCTTTGCTGAGGCCACTATCGTATCTGGGATTGACACTTGCTTAGATTTGATTGATTTTGATAAGAAAGTTGCAGGGGCAGACTTGGTTATCGTTGGAGAAGGCAGACTGGACAGTCAAAGCTTTGTTGGAAAAGCTCCTATGGGAGTAGCAAAAAGAACCCCTAACGGAGTTCCTGTTATTGCTATTTGTGGTAGTCTTTCCGAGGATTTACCTTCCCTACCATTCGAAAATATACAAGCTGTCTTTTCTATTTTAGAGAAAAGTGAACCTTTGGAAGATAGTTTGAAAAATGCAAGTCTCTATTTGGAGCACACAGCTACTAATATTGGCCGTTTATTAAACATGAGAAATCATTAACCAAACCATTTTTTCCAGATGGATTTTTTAGGTGGCTCAGCCTTTTTCTCCTCCCAAAGACTTGAAAATGCAAGTCTAAGGTCCTTTTCTTCTACTTGAACAGGTTCATTTGTATGAATGACAAGACCGAAAGGAGAGGTGATATGATCATCTGAAACAATAGTCGCCTGACAGTTGCTTTCCTTTGCTTGCTTTAAGTAAAAGACCTGTTTGTCAAACTCGATATTTGGTGAAATCTTCACAAAAAGTGCCTCTACCTTTTCTTGAAAACCCTCTAAAATAGAGAAAAATCCATGTTCTAATTCAGGACTATTGGCAGTACTGATATCCGCGTAGCCAAGAACTCTTTCCTCGAAAGTGCCGAGATAGCGGCGTTGTTCGTCAGGGTTTAATTTCGGCCCACCATGAGCTTTTTCTAGTAGTTGTTTTGATAAATCTGTCATAAAAACAGTATATCACAAAAATCGCAAGAAAACAGATAAAAGAAAGCGATTACTTTATAAAGTTAAGGAAAATTTGCACAAAGATAACGTTTTTTCTTGAAAAACGCTTATTTTTAAGGTATCATAGAGGTGTAAAAAATTTAACTCAAAGGAGAGTAAAAAATGTCAATTATTACTGATGTTTACGCTCGCGAAGTCCTAGACTCACGCGGTAACCCAACACTTGAAGTAGAAGTTTATACTGAATCAGGTGCTTTCGGACGTGGTATGGTTCCATCAGGAGCTTCTACTGGTGAACACGAAGCAGTTGAACTTCGCGACGGTGACAAATCTCGTTACGGTGGTCTTGGTACACAAAAAGCTGTTGACAACGTAAACAACATCATTGCTGAAGCAATCATCGGCTACGATGTACGTGACCAACAAGCTATCGACCGTGCTATGATCGCACTTGACGGTACTCCTAACAAAGGTAAATTGGGTGCAAACGCAATTCTTGGTGTGTCTATCGCTGTAGCTCGTGCTGCTGCTGACTACCTTGAAATCCCACTTTACAGCTACCTTGGTGGATTCAACACTAAAGTTCTTCCAACTCCAATGATGAACATCATCAACGGTGGTTCTCACTCTGACGCTCCAATCGCTTTCCAAGAATTCATGATCGTACCTGCTGGTGCACCATCATTCAAAGAAGCTCTTCGTTGGGGTGCTGAAATCTTCCACGCTCTTAAGAAAATCCTTAAATCTCGTGGTCTTGAAACAGCCGTAGGTGACGAAGGTGGATTCGCTCCTCGTTTCGAAGGAACTGAAGACGGTGTTGAAACTATCCTTGCTGCGATCGAAGCTGCTGGATATGTTCCTGGTAAAGACGTATTTATCGGATTTGACTGTGCTTCATCAGAATTCTACGATAAAGAACGTAAAGTTTACGACTACACTAAATTCGAAGGTGAAGGCGCTGCTGTACGTACTGCTGCAGAACAAATCGACTACCTTGAAGAATTGGTAAACAAATACCCAATCATCACTATCGAAGATGGTATGGACGAAAACGACTGGGACGGTTGGAAAGCTCTTACTGAACGTCTTGGTGGTAAAGTTCAATTGGTTGGTGACGACTTCTTCGTAACAAACACTTCTTACCTTGAAAAAGGTATTGCAGAAGGTGCTGCTAACTCAATCCTTATTAAAGTTAACCAAATCGGTACACTTACTGAAACATTCGATGCTATCGAAATGGCGAAAGAAGCTGGTTACACTGCAGTTGTATCACACCGTTCAGGTGAAACTGAAGATTCAACAATTGCTGACATCGCAGTTGCAACAAACGCAGGACAAATCAAGACTGGTTCACTTTCACGTACAGACCGTATCGCTAAATACAACCAATTGCTTCGCATCGAAGACCAACTTGGTGAAGTAGCTGAATACCGTGGATTGAAATCATTCTACAACCTTAAAAAATAATCTAGTTCAGTGAACAAGGTTTGAAGCCCCTCGGATTTTTTCCGAAGGGCTTTTTTCTGTTCAAGGGGATAAGAAAGGGGCAGAGTTTATGGTATAATAGACAAAAACACTTGTATTAGGAAGAAATTATGTCTAAAGAGATTGATATTGAGTATTACCATCAGCTAGCCTTGCAAAAGCAGAAGGACCACCGCAAAGTGTTAGCTAATCTAAAGAAAAAACCTCCTAAAAACTTAGATAAGATTGCGCAGCAGATTCACCAAGAAGTCTTTGCTGAGATTGATTGCACTGCCTGTGCCAACTGTTGCAAGACTTTGG
Source organism: Streptococcus sp. HMSC077F03 (assembly GCF_001812375.1). GTDB lineage: Bacteria > Bacillota > Bacilli > Lactobacillales > Streptococcaceae > Streptococcus > Streptococcus oralis_S. The sequence continues at coordinate 229,269 of NZ_KV808793.1, read as the reverse complement.
GGCCCGACTTTAAAGAAGCAGATATCACCCGTATCGCTAAGTACTTTAAGATGAAATTACCGGCTTTTGAAGCGGAATTCCTTCAGGTGGATGAAGATGGGGATAAAGTTTTCAAATCCATGCCTTGCCCCTTTCTAGGAGGAGACAATCTCTGCTGCATCTATGATGTTCGTCCCAAGGCCTGTCGTGAATTCCCCCATACAGATCGGAAAAAGATCCATCAAATTAATCATTTGACGATTAAGAATACCTTGACCTGCCCTGCAGCCTATCTCTTTGTTGAGAAATTAAAAGATAAGTTATAGAATTTACACCTTTAAATCTTGTACAAAGATTCTAGGGTGGAAGTATCCTGTATTTGTTAGAATATAGATAGAATTGAACACGGACTAAAAGCTATGCGAAAAAGAAAAAATTACCTAGAATCAGAAGAACCAGCGATAATTTTCCCATTTTCACTTTGCTTTTAATGACCTTTGTATCTTATGGAGGTAAGAAAAGAAGAATATGATGCATCAATTCAATCAAACCATGGATTATTTGGAGCAGCAACTGACTGGAGAAGTGGATATGAAAAGATTTCAGCAGCTATCGGGCTATTCTTACTCTCTCTTTAGCAGGCTATTTTCTATCCTGGCAGATATGACATTAGCAGAATACTTGCGCAATCGCAGGTTGTCAGAGGCTGTGATGGACTTGCGGGAAAGCACTGAGAAAGTCATTAACATAGCAATGAAATACGGCTATGAGTCTGCTGACGCCTTCAGCACAGCCTTCAAGAAATTCCATGGTGCAACTCCCTCAGAAGTTCGAAAAGGAAAACCTTATCGGATCTTTCCTAGACTTCAATTATCCTTAAAAATCACAGGAGGAAAGAACATGGATATCAAGATTCAAAAGAAACCTGCTTTTACCGTGGCAGGCGTCCTATTGGAAGCTATTGACAATAGCAAATGCCCGTCTGCTTGGGAGCATCTCTATGCCCATCACAGCTTTGAAAGCCTAGAGAGTCTAGGCAGTGGCCAATCTTTTGGCGTCTGCTCGGATGTCAAAGAAGGCGAAATCATCAACTATATGGCTGCTTATGATGTGACGGATAAAACTAAAGCAGAAGAACTAGGTCTGTCCATCAAAGATATCCCAGCCGCTGAATATGCTATCGTACCAGTCAAAGGCCCTATACCTGCTAGCATTCACAATGCTTGGAAATATGTCTTAGAGGTCTTTTTTCCAGAAACTGGCTATCGCCACTCAGGAGCCCCAGACTTTGAAGTTTATTTCAAAGGAGATATGTCGTCCTCAGACTACCAAATGGAACTCTGGATACCAGTCATCAGGGACTAGATCATTTTCTGATTTTTTATAAAGATGCAAATCAAACTCTGTAGAAGATAGCTTTTACAGAGTTTTTAATTGTTGACATTCATGTCTGTAAACAAACAAACCATATTTTATGTTTGGATTTTATGGGGCATGAGAATAGTTTTCTCAGTATAATAGTCCCATAGAAGATAAGGAGGCAGGAATATGCAGATGTATTTTGGAGATGTGTCACTTTGCTATAGTTATTCATTGGCAATGGCACTAGATGCCTATGGTTATGACTTAAAAACAGACTTTTTAGAGGCAATCATGGTGATGGGCAATGGCGCTAGTATCGTAAAGGAAGATGAGCAGCACCCTCTAGTATTTTTTGATAATGGAATGCCAGATCTTTCCATTTCTCATTCCTTAAAAATACTTGGTTTTGACTTTGAGGACTTCTATCTAAAAGATGAAGCAGAAGTTGATTTGGAAGAGGTTAAAAGAAAGTTGGAAACATTTCTGTCAAATGGACCTGTCGTTCTGGGACCTCTTGATATGGGCCATCTGACTTACAATCCCAATCACACAATCCTTTATGGTGTGGATCACTTCGTAACCGTGTATGGCATTGATCATCAGCACCTCTATTTGCATGATCCAGCTGGTTTTGCCTGTATGAAGGTTGCTTTTAATGACATACTAGAAGCATGGAAGGCAGAGGCTATTGACTATAAGCGTGGAGCTTACTCCATGTGGGGAAATTTTAAGAAGGTCAAGAGTCCTAGTCAGACTGAAATCTATCAGGAAACAGCAAGGATTATGAAGAACCGATATCTGAATGATCAAAACGATGTTTTGGAATATTATGCAAAAGCAGTTGCTGAAAATGGCTTAAATACGGAGCAAAAACAATTGCATCAGTACTTCAGCTTCAAACTTGCTGCTGTTCGAAATCTCTATCTCAGTAAGTTCTTAAAAGACCATAATACAGAAGGGGCAAGATTAAAAGAAGGATTGGCTACTCTATTTAGCCAAGCCCACCTTTCATGTTTAAAAGAAGACTACCAAGAACTATCCCGCTTGCTCTGTCAGATAGCAGAAGTAGATGGTCTCTTTAAAGATTTATATGTAAAGTAGTGACAATAAGCAAAAAAAATAGTTCGTAAAAGCGGTTTTTCGTAAAATGAAGAACTGCTTTTTGATTATGGTATAATGAAGTAAGAAAACACCTTAACCTACTAGAAAATGAAGGGAGAACTCCTATGCCTAGACCAAGAACAAAAGAGGAGTTGGTGCTAGCCTCTAAGGAAAACTATGAAAAGCTCAATCACTTTATATCTAAATTAAGTGAAGAGGAGCTACAGACTCCTTTTGATTTTTCAAAAGACCAAAAGAAAAAAGAAGCTCACTGGAATAGAGATAAAAATCTACGGGATGTCCTGATCCATCTCTATGAATGGCAGCAGTTACTTTTGAATTGGGTAGATTCTAATCAAAAGGGTCATTAAAGACCTTTTCTCCCCGAACCTTATAATTGGAAAACTTATGGAGAAATGAATGTCGCTTTTTGGAAGAAGCACCAGAGAACTTCCTTAGAAGAAGTGATCAAACTCCTCAATCAATCGCATAAAGAGGTTTTAGAGTTGATGGAAGGCTTCAGCAATGACCAACTCTTTACCAAAGGTATCTATAAGTGGACAGGAGGAACAAGTCTAGGTTCCTACTTTGTGAGTGCCACTTCCAGTCACTATGATTGGGCTCTGAAAAAACTCAAAGCTCATCAGAAAAATTGTAAGAATAACTAGTTGAAGTGCTATAAAATTCACCAAAGGTTCTTCTAAGTTTAGAATAGCTTGGTGCTCGTAATTTTAGAGCTATTCTAGCTTTAGAATCATTCAAAAATTAAAATTTAAAGCTGTCATAGACTTAGAATAGCCCTAAAACATTTATATCAATGCAATTTTAAGTTTAGAATTACACTGATATTAAAGGGATCGATCTATTCGATGCTTAGAATAGCTTGATTCTGAGAAATGTTGACTAAAAAATGATTCGAATGGCTATTTTCTGATATAGGATGATAGATAGATGGGGGAAATGATGAACATACAAAAAGAGAAAGTTAGAAAAGAGTTGGTGTCCCTCTGTTTGGGAGAGTTCACAGCCGTCCTATCTATTTGGTTTTGTTTTTTCCTTTTGAAAAATAGGCTTGGTGATTTGAATGGTTTGATCTCTATTCTTTATCCTTTGTCTTTACTGACATTTATATTGCTTCAAGGCTCGACCTATTGGGCAATTTTGATTGGAAGACTGTCAAATCACCAGTTCGGAAATGGAAATATTCCAAAAATATATGGTGTTCTCAGAATACTAGACCTTATTTTACTTATTTCAGGCTTTCCTTTTATTGTCTGGTACACACAGAGTGTTCGAGTGGCTATTATAGCCACACTAATACAGCTTTTTGCCCATATCGAATGGATTAATTATTTCCTCGTACGCCTATCTTATAGTTTGAATCTACTTGTTTTATGGAAACGAATTGTTAAGGGAAAACTTGAAAAAAGCAGAATAGCCAAGGAGTTGGGGTAGGGGTGAATGAATGTATGTTTTAGATACTATCAATATAAAACTTTAGTTGACGTTAAATAATATTAAAAATGAATAGGAGAATATCCATGTCTGTAGGGTTAATGGTTGGTTATAATTGGTGGACTATAGGAGAAGGGAGTCTTTTTAATTCATTCTTTTCGACTATTTATGTTCGCTTAGAGAATAATGAGTGGGGAAGTAGATACCCAGTAATAATGAATAAGCTTTACTGGGGAGATGTTCCTTTTGAATCTGTTGAAAGAGGAATAGCTGAGTTGGTATCTATCCAAGAGGAGTTGAAAAAATTTCTCCCTCAGGATGTTATATGGGATTTTGAAGATTTGTCACTCACTCCTCCTTGGGGAAATAATATCGCAGAGCATATAACAAATTTATCGCATTATTTCATAACGAGTTCCGGAAAAGATTTATTCGAAGTTTTGCTGACTAGTTTTAGATTTGCACTTGAGCACGGTCAAAATGTGAGTGTAAAAAGTATTTGAAACTCAATAAATCAAAGGTTCATTTATGCTATAATGTTCTTAATGAATTTTCAGAAAGGAAACTCAATGCCCTACAAATTTCTACTCTTCGATCTTGACCATACTCTTCTTGATTTTGATGCTGCTGAGGATGTGGCTTTGACGCAACTTCTAAAGGAAGAAGGAGTTGCGGACATTCAAGCCTATAAAGACTATTACGTTCCTATGAACAAGGCTCTCTGGAAGGACTTGGAGCAAAAGAAAATCAGTAAACAAGAACTGGTTAACACGCGCTTTTCTCGTTTATTTGCTCATTTTGGAATGAAGAAAGACGGTAGGTTACTTGCTCAGCGATACCAATTTTATCTCGCCAAGCAGGGACAAACTATTTCCGGGGCTCATGAACTTTTGGACAGTCTCATTGAGCGTGATTATGAACTGTACGCTGCGACAAATGGCATCACTGCCATTCAAACGGGACGTTTGGCTCAATCAGGTCTGGCTCCTTATTTCAACCAAGTCTTTATCTCTGAGCAGTTGCAAACGCAAAAGCCTGATGCACTATTCTATGAAAAAATCGGTCAGCAGATTGCAGGATTTGATAAAGAAAAAGTCCTGATGATTGGAGATTCCCTAACAGCAGATATTCAAGGTGGCAATAATGCTGGCATAGATACTATCTGGTACAACCCTCATCACCTTGAAAATCACACACAAGCCCAGCCAACTTATGAAGTCCATTCTTACCAAGACTTGCTGGATTGTTTGGATGCTATGTAGTGCTTTTCCTAAGAGAGGATGATATGGAAACTAAAGTCATTGAAGAGATTGGCAACTTACTAAATCTCATCGAGCAGTATCAGTTAAAAGGTGTTGTTGCTCAAGTAAATTCGTTAAAAAAGTTAAAGTATATCATAAGCAATCATATAGAGTTAAGTACTCGAGAGAAGATGAATATCCACTATTCACTCTTTCTTCCTAGGGGTGGCTTATCTGAACTCTACTATATGGACGCTAATCTTGAACGGATGAAGTCTGTAAATAATCAACTTTCCTATGCTATTGATATGATTGAAAAGTTTTTAATGGCTGATTGATACTGTGAATACTAATGTCAAATAATAGGGTCAATAACAGTATATATAAGAACTGTAAAAAGTGGTTTAGATAGCCACTTTTTGCTATAATAGAGGCAGTAAAAATGAAGGAGTTGGCGATGCAACACTCATCATGGCATGCTTTGATTAAGGAGCAATTACCTGAAGGTTATTTTGGGAAAATCAATCAATTTATGGAACAGGTCTATGCTCAGGGAACTGTTTATCCACCTAAGGAAAAAGTTTTTCAGGCTCTCTTGACTACACCGCTTGAAGAGGTTAAGGTGGTGATTCTGGGGCAGGATCCTTATCATGGACCTGGTCAGGCGCAGGGCTTGAGTTTTTCGGTTCCAGATGCTATTCCAGCTCCGCCATCCTTGCAAAATATCTTGAAAGAATTAGCAGATGATGTTGGAGTTAAGGAATCCCATGATTTGACAGCTTGGGCTGAGCAAGGAGTCTTACTTCTCAATGCTTGCTTGACAGTTCCTGCTGGGCAAGCCAATGGTCATGCTGGGCAGATATGGGAGCCTTTTACAGATGCTGTGATTCGGGTTGTCAATAATCTAGACAGGCCTGTAGTTTTTGTACTCTGGGGAGCCTATGCACGTAAGAAGAAGGCTTTGATTACAAATCCTCACCACTTGATTATCGAATCAGCTCACCCAAGTCCTTTATCGGTTTATAGAGGATTTTGGAGCTCCAAGCCTTTTTCCAAGGCTAATGCATTTTTAAAAGAGACAGGACAAGAGCCAATCGATTGGCTTAGATAAGGAGAGAATATGCCTCAGTTAGCAACGATTTGCTACATTGATAACGGAAAAGAACTGCTCATGCTCCATCGCAATAAGAAGCCCAACGATGTCCACGAAGGCAAATGGATTGGTGTGGGTGGAAAGCTAGAGCGAGGGGAGACACCTCAGGAGTGCGCAGCGCGTGAAATCCTCGAAGAAACAGGGCTCAAAGCCAAGCCGGTTCTAAAAGGTGTTATCACTTTTCCAGAATTCACACCAGATTTAGACTGGTACACCTATGTTTTTAAGGTGACGGAGTTTGAGGGTGACTTGATTGACTGCAATGAGGGGACGTTGGAATGGGTTCCCTATGATGAAGTTTTGAGCAAGCCAACTTGGGAGGGTGATCACACTTTTGTTGAGTGGCTTTTAGAAGATAAACCCTTCTTTTCAGCCAAGTTTGTTTATGATGGGGATAAATTATTGGATACCCAAGTTGATTTCTATGAATAAAGGAGAAAGCAGATGCTACTTATCAAAAATGGTCGTGTAATGGATCCCAAGTCTGGTTTGGATCAAGTGTGTGATGTTTTAGTGCAAGACGGGAAAATTGTCAAAATAGCTGCCGAAATCAAGGAAGAAGGAGCAGAGCTAATTGATGCTACGGGACTTGTTGTTGCGCCTGGACTAGTCGATATCCATGTTCATTTCCGTGAACCTGGTCAAACCCACAAGGAGGACATCCATACTGGGGCCCTAGCAGCCGCTGCAGGTGGCTTTACAACGGTTGTCATGATGGCTAATACTAGTCCAACCATTTCGGATGTAGAGACTCTTCAAGAAGTTCTCCAGTCAGCTGCCAAGGAAAAGATTAATGTCAAGACAGTTGCGACCATTACTAAGAACTTTAATGGCCAAGACTTGACAGACTTTAAGGCACTCTTAGAAGCAGGTGCCGTTGGTTTTTCTGATGACGGTATTCCACTTGAAAGTAGTAAAGTTGTCAAAGAAGCCATGGAAGAAGCCAAAAAACTCAATACCTTTATCAGCCTTCATGAGGAAGATCCAGGTTTGAATGGGATTCTTGGATTTAACGAAAACATCGCTAAGGAACATTTTCATATCTGTGGAGCGACTGGGGTGGCTGAGTACGCTATGATTGCGCGTGATGTTATGATTGCCTATGCAACAAAGGCCCATGTTCACATCCAGCATTTGTCTAAGGAAGAAAGTGTCAAGGTAGTGGAATTCGCTCAAGGTTTGGGAGCGCAAGTCACAGCAGAAGTAGCGCCACAGCATTTCTCTAAGACGGAAGCTCTCCTTTTAACTCAAGGAAGCAATGCCAAAATGAATCCTCCACTTCGTTTGGAGTCAGACCGTCGTGCCGTTATCGAAGGTCTCAAGTCAGGTGTTATCACAGTTATCGCAACGGACCACGCTCCTCACCATGCAGATGAGAAAAATGTAGAAGATATCACCAAAGCACCATCTGGTATGACCGGTTTGGAAACCTCTCTTTCTCTTGGTTTAACTTATTTGGTGGAAGCTGGTGAGTTGAGCTTGATGGAATTGCTAGAAAAAATGACTGTTAATCCAGCCAAGCTTTACAACTTTGAAGCAGGTTATTTGGCTGAGAATGGTCCAGCGGACATCACTATCTTTGATGCCAAGGCTGATCGTACTGTTGGTCCAAACTTTGCTTCAAAAGCAGCTAATTCTCCATTTATCGGTGAAACTTTAAAAGGGCAGGTTAAATATACCATCTGCAAGGGACAAATCGTCTACAAAAAATAGATGGGATTCTGCTCTATAAAATATAAGAATAGAGAGCGTATATGTATCCAACCCATCAATTTAAAGATAAGTTTGTCTTATTTCTTAAGATATTTTTTCCTATCCTAATTTATCAATTTGCCAATTATTCTGCCTCTTTTGTTGATACAACTATGACTGGGCAGTACAATACCATGGACTTGGCAGGAGTATCAACTGCAACGAGTCTATGGAATCCTTTCTTTACTTTTTTAACAGGGATTGTTTCGGCCATGGTTCCCATCATAGGCCATCATCTGGGACGGGGCAAAAAGGAAGAAGTGGCATCTGACTTTTATCAATTCGTCTACTTAGCTTTCGGACTGTCTTTGGTCTTGCTTGGCATGGTAGTATTCTTAGCACCGCCTGTCTTAAATCATATCGGACTAGAAGCTCAAGTGGCGGCAGTTGCAGTTTCTTATCTTTGGTACCTTTCTATCGGGATTATTCCCTTGTTGCTTTTTAGTGTCATTCGGTCTTTGTTAGATTCTCTTGGATTGACTAAGCTATCTATGTATCTCATGCTTTTGTTACTTCCGCTCAATAGTGGTTTTAACTATCTCTTGATATATGGAGCATTCGGTTTTCCTGAGCTTGGTGGTTCAGGAGCAGGGCTAGGAACTTCGCTAGCCTATTGGGTTTTATTGGGCATTTCCCTGCTTGTTTTGTTCAAACAAGAAAAGTTAAAAGCGCTACATCTTGAAAAACGGATTCCACTCAATATAGATAAAATCAAGGAAGGTGTTCGGTTAGGTCTACCAATCGGAGGAACCGTATTTGCGGAAGTGGCTATTTTCTCCGTGGTGGGACTAATCATAGCTAAGTTTTCATCGCTCATCATCGCCAGTCACCAGTCAGCTATGAACTTTTCGAGTCTCATGTATGCTTTTCCTATGAGTATTTCCTCTGCTATGGCGATTGTTGTGTCTTACGAGGTGGGGGCTAAACGTTTTGAGGATGCAAAAACCTATGCTCGTCTGGGGAGAGTAACCGCCCTTATTTTTGCAGGTCTTACCCTATCTTTTCTCTTCATTTTTAGAAATCGTGTAGCAAGTCTATACGGAAATGACCCTCACTTCATCGAAACAACTGCTATATTTCTAACCTACAGTCTCTTTTTCCAGCTAGCTGATACCTTTGCGGCTCCGCTCCAAGGAATTTTAAGAGGGTATAAGGACACTATCGTTCCTTTCTATCTTGGCCTAATCGGGTATTGGGGAGTAGCGATACCTCTAGGATATCTACTAGATCAGGCAACTGACTTAGGGGCATTTGCCTACTGGATTGGGTTAATTGCCAGCTTGATTGTTTCTGGTTGTTTGTATCAATGGCGTTTGAAAACCGTAATGAAAAGATTGAGCTAATTTTAAGAAATTATCCTGAAAAAGCACTTTGTGAAAAAATGCTCTAACTAGAGAGAATCCCTGTTTTAACAGGGGTTTATTTTTTTATATTGTGAAATTTTATTAGCCATATACTTTGACAGTGTATACTAAAAAAGGTAAAATAGTAAGGTAAGAACAATGTTAGAAAGGCAAGATTATGTCAACTTTAGATAAGAATCTTTTGCTAGAGATGTTCCGTAAGATGGAAGAAATCCGTCGCATGGACTTAAAAATTGCTCAGTTAGTGAAAAAGGGAAAAGTTCCTGGTATGACTCACTTTTCTGTCGGAGAAGAAGCTGCTAACGTCGGAGCTATGCTGGCCCTCAACCCAGATGATCTGATCACTTCTAACCACCGTGGACATGGTCAAGCTATCGCCAAAGGAATTGACCTCAACGGAATGATGGCTGAAATCCTCGGGAAATATACTGGAACCTGTAAAGGAAAAGGTGGTTCTATGCATATCGCTGACCTGGATGCTGGTAACCTCGGTGCCAATGGTATCGTAGGTGGTGGTATGGGAATCGCTGTCGGCGCAGCCCTCAGTCAGCAAATGCAACATACTGGAAAAATCGTCGTTTGCTTCTTTGGAGATGGCGCGACCAACGAAGGTGTTTTCCACGAAGCGGTGAACATGGCCTCTATCTGGAAACTCCCTGTTATTTTCTACTGCATTAACAACGGTTACGGTATCTCTGCGGACATCAAGAAAATGACCAATGTGGAGCATATCCATCAACGTAGTGCGGCATACGGAATTCCTGGAATGTTTATCGAAGATGGAAACAATGTCATCGATGTCTATGAAGGATTTAAGAAAGCTGTAGATCATGTTCGTGGTGGCAATGGCCCAGTCTTGATTGAAAGTGTAACTTATCGCTGGCTTGGTCACTCATCATCTGACCCTGGTAAATATCGTACCCGTGAAGAAGTGGAACTGTGGAAACAAAAAGACCCAATCGAAAATCTTCGCAAATACCTCATTGAAAACAATATTGCAAGTGCAGAAGAATTGGCAGAAATTCAAGCACAAGTCAAGGAAGCAGTAGAAGCTTCTGTTAAATTTGCAGAAGAAAGCCCATTCCCACCACTAGAATCAGCATTTGAAGATATTTACGCAGACTAAGGAGAAAGAGATAAAAATGGAAACAAAAACAATGTCCTTCCGTGACACCATTATCCTTGCTATGTCTGAGGAAATGCGTCGCGATGAAAATGTATTCTTGATGGGAGAAGACGTCGGTGTCTTCGGAGGAGACTTCGGAACTTCTGTCGGAATGCTCGAAGAATTTGGTCCAGAACGTGTTCGTGACTGTCCGATTTCTGAAGCTGCTATCTCTGGAGCAGCAGCAGGAGCAGCCATGACAGGACTTCGTCCAATCGTCGATATGACCTTTATGGATTTCTCAGTCATTGCCATGGACAATATCGTCAACCAAGCTGCTAAAACACGTTACATGTTTGGTGGAAAAGGTCAGGTTCCAATGACAGTTCGATGCGCAGCTGGTAACGGAGTTGGTTCTGCAGCCCAGCACTCGCAGTCTCTAGAGTCTTGGTTCACACACATCCCTGGTCTTAAGGTTGTAGCTCCAGGTACACCTGCTGACATGAAAGGACTGCTCAAGTCTTCTATCCGTGATAACAACCCTGTTATCATCCTTGAATACAAGTCAGAATTTAACCAAAAAGGGGAAGTGCCAGTTGATCCAGACTACACAATCCCACTTGGAGTTGGTGAAATCAAACGTGAAGGTACAGATGTAACAGTCGTTACTTATGGTAAAATGCTTCGTCGTGTGGTTCAAGCTGCTGAAGAATTAGCAGAAGAGGGAATTTCAGTTGAAATTGTGGACCCACGTACCCTCGTTCCGCTTGATAAGGATATCATCATTAACTCAGTGAAGAAGACTGGTAAGGTGGTGCTTGTCAACGATGCTCACAAAACAAGTGGCTATATCGGAGAGATTTCAGCTATTATTTCAGAATCAGAAGCATTTGATTATCTAGACGCACCAATCCGCCGTTGCGCCGGAGAAGATGTGCCAATGCCTTACGCACAAAATCTAGAAAATGCAATGATTCCAACAGTTGAAAGCATCAAAGATGCAATCCGTAAGACTTATAACAAAGAATAATACATAATATAACTTATGTAAATAAAATAAAAAAGACGAGAAACTTTGTATCTTTTAGGTACAAAACTCTTTTCGTCCTTGATATCATAGATTAGAGCACGGGCTAAAAGCTCGGAAAAAAGATAAATCTCCTTGGCTTCATCGAAGCCAGCATCGATTTCCTATTTTTCAGTCGCTTTTTATGCCCTTAGTATCATGTAATTGAATTCGGACTGAGGTCTGTGAAAAAAAGATAGATTTCCTTGTGTTCATCGAACACATCGTCAATCTCCTATTTTTTCATTGCCCTCTTCGTCCTAAATATCTTAGTATAGAATTGGAGAGGTCATGGCTGATGACAAGCTAAGAGCGACTCCTGCGGCTAGAAAGTTAGCGGATGATCTAGGGATCAACCTCTACGACGTTTCTGGCTCAGGTGCAAACGGTCGTGTCCACAAAGAAGACGTGGAAACTTATAAAGACACAAATGTGGTTCGCATTTCGCCACTTGCAAAACGAATTGCCCTCGAACATAACATTGCTTGGCAGGAAATCCAAGGAACAGGTCATCGTGGTAAAATCATGAAGAAGGATGTTTTAGCCTTGCTTCCTGAAAATATCGAAAATGACACCATCAAGTCTCCTGCTCAAATCGAAAAAGTAGAAGAGGTTCCTGATACTATCACTCCTTATGGTGAGATTGAGCGTATTCCAATGACACCAATGCGTAAGGTTATCGCTCAACGTATGGTTGAATCCTACCTAACTGCGCCAACCTTCACACTCAACTACGATGTCGATATGTCAGAAATGTTGGCTCTTCGTAAGAAGGTTCTTGATCCGATTATGGAAGCGACTGGTAAGAAGACTACTGTAACAGACCTTCTTTCACTCGCTGTTGTGAAAACATTGATGAAACACCCATACATCAACGCTTCATTGACAGAAGACGGCAAGACCATTATCACTCATAACTATGTCAACCTTGCGATGGCGGTTGGTATGGATAACGGTCTAATGACACCTGTTGTCTATAATGCTGAAAAAATGAGCTTGTCAGAGTTGGTTGTTGCCTTTAAGGATGTAATTGGTCGTACCTTGGATGGTAAATTGGCTCCAAGCGAACTGCAAAATTCAACCTTCACAATCAGTAACTTGGGAATGTTTGGTGTTCAGTCCTTTGGTCCGATTATTAACCAACCAAACTCAGCTATCCTCGGGGTTAGCTCAACAGTTGAAAAACCTGTAGTTGTCAATGGTGAAATTGTTATTCGTCCTATCATGAGCCTTGGTTTAACTATTGACCACCGTGTTGTAGATGGTATGGCTGGTGCTAAGTTTATGAAAGACTTGAAAGCCTTAATTGAGAACCCAATCTCAATGTTGGTTTAAGTCAGCTATTGTTATTTTAGAGATTTAGAAGGAAGTAAGACATGGCCTTAGAAGTAATTATGCCAAAAGCCGGCGTGGATATGACAGAAGGACAAATCGTCCAATGGAATAAGAAAGTCGGTGAATTTGTAAAAGAAGGAGAAATCCTTTTGGAAATCATGACTGACAAAGTCAGCATGGAATTGGAAGCCGAAGAAGATGGATACTTGATTGCCATCCTCAAAGGAGATGGTGAAACTGTCCCTGTAACGGAAGTTATCGGTTACCTTGGGGAAGAAGGGGAAAACATCCCAACAGCTGGAGTAGCAGCACCAGAAGCTAGCCCTGCTCCCGCAGCTAGTGCCTCAAACGACGATGGCAAGAGTGATGATGCCTTTGATATCGTTGTGATTGGTGGAGGTCCTGCTGGATATGTAGCAGCCATTAAAGCTGCCCAACTTGGCGGTAAGGTTGCCCTTGTTGAGAAATCTGAACTCGGTGGAACTTGCTTGAACCGCGGCTGTATCCCAACCAAGACCTACCTTCACAATGCTGAAATCATCGAAAACATCGGTCATGCAGCAAATCGTGGTATCGTCATTGAAAATCCAAACTTCACTGTAGATATGGATAAACTTTTGGAAACTAAATCTAAAGTTGTCAATACTTTGGTAGGTGGTGTTGCAGGTCTTCTGCGTAGTTACGGAGTTACTGTTCATAAGGGTGTTGGTACCATCACTAAAGACAAGAATGTCTTGGTTAATGGTTCAGAATTGCTTGAAACCAAGAAAATTATCCTTGCCGGTGGTTCAAAAGTTAGCAAGATCAACGTTCCTGGTATGGAATCATCACTCGTGATGACAAGTGATGACATTCTTGAAATGAACGAAGTTCCAGAAAGCCTCGTAATCATCGGTGGTGGAGTTGTTGGTATCGAACTTGGTCAGGCTTTCATGACATTTGGTTCAAAAGTAACTGTTATCGAAATGATGGACCGTATCGTTCCAGCTATGGATGCGGAAGTTTCTAAGAATCTTCGCTTGATTCTTGAGCGTAAGGGTATGACCATCTTGACAGGTACAAAATTGCAAGAAATCATCGAGGAAAATGGTCAACTTCGTATCAAGGTTGAAGGAAAAGACGATATCATTGCAAATAAAGCTCTTCTTTCAATCGGTCGTGTACCAGACCTTGAAGGAATTGGCGATGTTGAGTTTGAATTGGATCGTGGTCGTATTAAGGTCAATGAGTACATGGAAACTTCTGTTCCTGGAATCTACGCACCAGGTGACATCAACGGTACTAAAATGTTGGCGCACGCAGCTTTCCGTATGGGGGAAGTTGCTGCTGAAAATGCCCTCAAAGGAAACCATGCTGTTGCTAAATTGAACTTGACTCCAGCAGCTATCTACACTCTTCCTGAAGTAGCAGCAGTAGGTTTGACTGAAGAACAAGCACGTGAAAAATACGATGTAGCCATCGGTAAATTCAACTTTGCTGCCAACGGTCGTGCCATTGCATCGGATGCTGCTCAAGGTTTCGTAAAAGTTATCGCAGATAAGAAATACGGGGAAATCCTTGGTGTGCACATCATTGGTCCTGCAGCCGCAGAATTGATCAACGAAGCGTCAAGCATTATCGAAATGGAAATCACTGTTGAAGAAATGCTGAAGACTATCCACGGACACCCAACCTACTCTGAAGTGATGTACGAAGCGTTTGCGGATGTTCTAGGAATGGCCATCCATTCACCTAAGAAAAAATAAAACGAAGATAGACTAGACTGGAAGATTATTTCCAGTCTCTATCGTATAAAGGGATATCATGAAATACATTATCAATCATTCAAACGACACTGCTTTTAATATCGCCTTGGAAGAATATGCCTTTAAACACTTACTAGATGAGGATCAAATCTTCCTTCTTTGGATTAACAAACCTTCTATCATTGTTGGTCGTCACCAGAATACTATCGAAGAAATCAACCGTGATTATGTTCGAGAAAATGGCATTGAGGTAGTCCGCCGTATCAGTGGTGGTGGGGCTGTTTACCACGATTTAAACAACCTCAACTACACCATCATTTCAAAAGAAGATGAAAACAAGGCCTTTGACTTCAAGAGCTTCTCAACTCCAGTTATCAATACCTTGGCTCAACTCGGTGTCAAAGCTGAATTTACAGGGCGTAATGACCTTGAGATTGATGGCAAAAAATTCTGTGGTAATGCCCAAGCTTATATCAATGGACGTATTATGCACCATGGTTGCTTGCTCTTTGACGTTGATTTATCAGTCCTTGCTAACGCCCTCAAGGTTTCAAAGGACAAATTTGAGTCAAAAGGTGTGAAATCCGTCCGTGCTCGTGTCACAAATATTGTCAATGAATTACCAGAAAAAATCACTGTTGAAGAATTCCGTGATTTACTACTGGAATACATGAAAAAAGAGTACCCAGAGATGACTGAATACGTTTTTTCTGAGCAAGAATTAGCCGAAATCAATCGTATCAAGGATACCAAGTTCGGTACTTGGGACTGGAACTACGGTAAATCACCTGAATTTAACGTCCGTCGTGGTACAAAATTCACTAGTGGTAAGGTTGAAGTTTTTGCCAACGTCATTGAATCAAAAATCCAAGATATCAAGATTTACGGTGATTTCTTTGGTATCGAGGACGTTGCAGCTGTAGAAGATGTCCTTCGTGGCGTAAAATATGAACGCGAAGATGTCCTTAAAGCACTAGAAACTATTGACATCACACGCTACTTTGCTGGTATCAGCCGTGAAGAAATCGCTGAAGCGGTAGTGGGGTAAAAAGAAAAGAAGTTGGTTGTATGACCAGCTTCTTTTTTATGAGTTTTATTTTACATAAATAATTTTATGTATTCTATAAACTATCTAAAGCATTCTTTTGTTCATCATTGACGATATGGGTATAGAGGTCAGTGACTTGTGTACTGGCATGTCCTAGCTGATGGCTGACCAAAACTTGCGATTTAGTAGCATCATAGAGCCTAGTCGCCAGGGTATGGCGGAGTTTGTGTGGAGTTACACGGACTTTGAAGTCCTCAGAGTACTTAGCAACCATCTTTTCAACACTAGAAGCATCAATACGATTGGGAACGCCTCGATATAAGGTCAAAAAGAGAGCAGTATCTGTCTTTTCCGTCTTATAGCGTTGATTTCGAATGGCTAGATAATTCTCTAGGTAAGGCTTAGCAAAAGCAGCGACATTGACAGAATCACGTTTCCCCCCTTTTCGAGTGACATCGATCACCATCATTTTGAGATTGAGGTCTCTTAGATCTAGATTAACAGCTTCAGATAAGCGGACACCAGACGCTAGGAGAAGGGCAATAATGGCCAAATCACGTTCTTTGTTCTTATTAAATGATGAGAGAGCGCGATTTGAGAGCTGTTGTGGGTACTCCTGATCGATATAAGTTAGAAAACCTTCTGTTTCATCACCTAGAAAGAGTTTTTGCTTGATGTTTTCAGCTCTAGCAGCAAGTGTTTCTTTCTTTTTCTTGGTTGAAACTTTCTTCATTACATTACGATAGAAATAGGGTTCTCCCAGGTCGTTTTCAACCTCCTCTGTTAGATACTTGTAAAGACTAGAAAGTGCTGATAAGGTCCGATTGATGGTCGTCTGAGATACACCTTGCTTGGTTGTATTAGCATTCAGCAATGGACGTTCACGTAGATATAGGATAAAAGCTTCCATATCTTTCTTAGACATATTTTCCAAGACAGATAAAGGAATATCAGACATTTTATCAGCATTTGAAATTCCAGACTCTAAAACCCAGCTGAAAAATCGATCGTATTCCTTGAGATATTCGTACAAGGTTGTAAAACTGTAGGGCACAGCAAGCTTGGATTGGTAGTATTCCAGAACATACCAGGGCATGATTTGTTTTAGTTTGTCGATTCGTTCCAGTAAAATCTCACGTTTCATGTATTTTCTCCATAATTAAGTCTACAAGTAGTATAGCATAGACTTATATATTTTTCAAGAAAATTATAGTTTTTCGGAAAGATGTTATAAGAACCTTAAAACTGAAGTCTAACTTCCCCCAGTTATCCTGAACCCTTTATTAAATTTCATCATACTTGAGCAACATATTCGGAATCTTTTCTTCAAGACTCTTGCGAACTTTACCTTGAATTGCAGTGTCCATTTGGCTGTTTATACTTGTAATGGTTGATTTGGTTTCTGTAGCAATTTTCTTAGCTGCCTTATTAAAGTTATCTTTTAATTTATTCTTTGCTGTTATCGCTAACTTTGCTTCCGTAATGATTCGGTTTCTTTCCATCATTCGATACATTTGTTTCAGTGCATACTGGTATTCTTCATCTGTGTAGTATTCATTCATTGGTGCTTGCATAATCTCTCCTTAATCTGTGAAATTCTTCGTCTAAATCATTTCTTTTTTTGCGAAACTCGTTATCGTATTTTTCTCTCTCATCTTCGAGTTTAATTTTACGATCTCTGTATACTTGATTCGAAAAGTGTCTCAAATTTTCTATTTCTATAAAGTAGTCTCTAACATCATCAGCCGTTGACGAAAATTTTCTCAAAATATGATACATTTTATCAACTTCTTCGGAAATTAGTTTTTCTAAGTTTGCATTTCGTTCGTCTAGATCAAGGGCTTTGTTATCAAGTTTCTTCTTTTCTTGATAATATCGTTCTTCTAGAGTATACAGTTCTCTCTCTTTTTCTCTAATTTCCTCCCATTTTACATCTTTTCTTTCCATTGTCGAAACTCCTTGCCTAATTTTTTATCTGTAGCTACTGTTTTTTCGATGACTTCCTGTAATTGTTTATCCATATTTTCAAACGCTTGGGCGGAAGCATTCATCTTAGTGGCTGTTTGATTTGTCTCTGCCTGAAACGTATCGATAAACTGTGCTTGAGTGATGCCTTGACTAGCAAAAAGGGCCTCAACCTCATAGGGAGCTAATGCTGTGTAGCTCGTAAAGTCGATTTTTGACCAAATTTCTTGTAATTCTTGATTGGCTTTTTTGGCTAAGGCGCTCACTTCATCAGCTCCAGTTCTTGCTGCTGTAGCCATAGATGACGATAAGATAGAACCCTGAGCTGCATCTAAGTATATTTCCTCAGAGCTACTAATGCCACCTGATGACCATTTTGACTTCAAGTCCTTGTAATGAGCCATTCCTCGGAGACTGTTGGCATACGCTCGATAAACGCCACTGATTAAGGGTTTCCCACCTTTACCATCTACAAGTTGACCAGTTACAGGATCAAACTCCCAGTCACCAATTTTATGACTCGAACCATCAAGCCAGTGAATCGTACTAGGCATAGAATTTGTAGTGGTAGTATTATACCATTCTGGATGGTTGAAATCATTCCAGACTACTACATCATCATTTTTTTTACGATAATCTATAAACATAGAAGGATTACTTTCAATAAATGCTTTTTCTTTCAATGAAAGTGCTCCATATTTAAACCAAGCATTAAAGGTGGTTGTTGGTATGTGATATTTAGCCCCTACTTTAAGCATATAAGCCCCTTGTGAATAGCCCGATAGTTGACTGACTTCATATCTGGGATCGTCCATAATCTCTTTTACGAATTGGTCGGCAACCTTATATTGTGGAGATAAATAAGTTTGCCTTGCAATTACGGCACTATTGACATCTCGTGAACTAAACATAGTTTTATTCACCGGACTATCAGGGTCAGTTCCTGCCGCAATCACAGCTACATTTTTATAATCTGGTTTGCCGTTGACAATTGGAGCAACTGCCAGTCCATCAAAACCTGTTTCAGTGTCAGACTTAGTGGCAACAACACGGAATTCTTGACCATCGGAGGTGGTTATAGTGTTGGTTTCATTTTCATTTTTTGGAATAGCTGTCACAAATTTCTTTTTATTTCTATCTGAAAATTCTTTATTAACACTATAAACAGCAAAATCTTGATTTAAATTATTCAATTGATTATCAGTATAATTAAATGTCATTATTGTTCTCCTGTTTCACCATTTGAATATTGCACTAATACAGTAGATTCTGTTTTACCAATGTGTTTTTTTAGTTTTAACCATTGTTGATTAATTTCTTCATCAGTATTTCCTTTCATAAGGCCATCGTGGTTTTCTTTATAAGTTAATCTGTGATTAATTCCATAAGTTATCATTTGATTATCACTGAACTTTATTTCAATATCACAAGACCATGATCCTGGTTTCTCACTATAATAAGGTTCCGTAATCTTAATCTCCTCAATCCCTTGGTAAGAATTTTTTAAAGCATTCACCAAACTAACTTCATACTCTCTATTCCGACGTTCCTCTTGAGACTTCCCTAACATGCTAAACATAAATATACCTCCTGCTGTGATGGTTGCGAGTAACAAAACGATTAGTAACCTTTTATGACTTTTTTTAGTGTTGGAATTATTCATTTGGGCTTTTCTCCTTTTTCTTATTATACTATAAGATTAGAATATATTACACTATAATAAGAAAAAGTTGATTTACTTCTATCAGTCTTAGTAGGATTTTCTGGAACCGTTCCTGCAGCAATCACAGCTACATTTTTATAATCTGGTTCACCGTTGACAATTGGAGCAACTGCCAGCCCATCAAAACCTGTTACTGGGTCAGACTTAGTGGCAACAACACGGAATTCTCGACCATCTGAGGTGGTTATAGTGTTGGTTTGATCCGAAGATAACTTATCATTTGTTTTGGCTACAACTTTCTTTTCAACTTCCCTTTCAGCATATTCAAAATTTACACTATAAACATTTTTTCCGTGATTTAATTCATTGAGTTGTTTATCGGTATAAGTGTATACCATTAATATTCTCCTTCTGAACCATCTGAATAAATAATTTTTGTGAGTTTACTAGTCTTACCCAAGTGACTATTTAAAAATTCTCGGTCCTTTTTTCTATTCTCTCTCTCTAAAGATACATCAGAAATACGTTTATCTTTTTTTGAATAATTAATTTTATATTTTATGCTTCTCTCATTAAAATATAGTTCAACTACGCAAGTCCAACTTCCTGGCGGATTTGTGTAGTTTGCATTAGAAAATCTAATTTCTTCAATACCCTCATAACTATCTTTTAAAGTTTCAACCAAACTAACTTCGTACTCTCTATTCCGACGCTCTTCTTGGGATTTCCCTAACTTAGAAAACATAAAAACACCTCCTGCTGTGATGATTGCGAGTAACAAAACGATTAATAGCCATTTATGACTTTTTTTATTGCTGGAATTGTTCATTTAAGATTTCCTCCTTTTTCTTATTATACAATATTTTAAATTAATTTTAACTATATAAGAAGTAAAAACCGATCTCATTGCTGAAAACGGTTTTTAAAAGTATTAAATTACAATCTTAATTTACATAATTTATATTATGCAAATATCATCTACAACAACAAATCTTTGACTCTTCCAATTTCACTTTTTGGAATCACTAGGTGAATCATATCGCCAAGATACATTCTAGTTGAGCCGTTAACTGTTTGGCTTTTGCCATTATGGACTTGGGTAGTGATGAGTATGTTATGTGGTAAGTTGAGCTCGTGAACCTGCTTTCCAGCGATTTTATCTGATACAGGAATTTCAATGAGGGTGACTTCTCCTTCATCTGTCGCTTCTTCTGGCAACATTTTTTCTAGCATGGCCTCATAGACTGGAGCACCCTTGAGTAGATCCATGACGATGTAGGCAACCAAGGTCACTAAGCCAAGTGGCATGAGGTTGCGAATATCTCCAACCATTTCGGTTACGAGTATCATGGCAGTTAAAGGAGCCTTGGATATTGCCCCAAAGTAGCCACTCATTCCTAAAATGACAAATATAGGGAATTGCTCCTGACTGACAAGCCCGAGATTGACACAAATGATACCAACTAGGGCACCAAGTAAGGAACCAAGCGCCAGAATGGGAAGGAAAATTCCTCCTGGGAGGCCACTTCCATAGCTAATCATGCTCCAAACAAAGCGAATCAAAAAGTAAGCTAATAGAACTTGAAAACTAAAATTTTGCTCAGTCAAGGAAAGAACGACCTGATTTCCACCACCGAGAATTTGTGGCAAGAAAATCCCGACTGGTACGATAAGGATAAAGGCTAGTATTGGATAATAAGCTCTATCCAAATGGATTTTTTGACCAATCCAGTCATAAATTCGACCAACATTGAGTACAGCTTTCTCATAGAGAAAACCAGAAAGCCCGAGAAAAATTCCCATAAGGAGGTATATCCAATACTGGTCTAGGTTCATGAGAGGAATGTTGTCAGGCATATCCAGTACGGGTGTTAAGCCAAATATGAGCAGAGAAACAAAGTTTGCTACGAGACTAGCTGCTAGAGTTGATACCCAGAAAAATCGTGAAAAATGGTGATAGACTTCCTCTACAACAAAGAGGAGGCCTGCAATCGGTGCATTAAAGGCAGCGGCTAAACCTGCAGCAGCTCCACTGGCAATCAGGGAACGTTCCTCTACTGGACTGGATTTTAGCCACTTGGCGATGCCTTTGCCACCAACTGCTCCAAGTTGAATACTTGGTCCTTCTCGACCTAGCATAAGTCCACTTGCAATAGCAAGAATCCCTAATACATATTTTTTCCAAAGGACACTCCACCAATTGAGAGTCATCAGTCCCTTTAGTTCGGCTTCGACTTGAGGAATTCCTGAACCCTTGATATCTTTTTCTGACCGAGTTAGTTTCGCACTGAGCCAGCAAACGAATACATAAAATAAACCAATGATAAAAAGATTGCGCACTAGGTGCGCTGGTTCTTGATAGAGTCCTTGTATCAGATGGAAGCCCTTTTCGATTAAGAAACGAAAGGATCCGACGATTAGCCCGACGACAAGACCAACAATGATTCCTCGTCCAACTTGGGATAATATGGTGCTTGAGGCAAAGGCAAATTCTTTCTTGGAACTGAGTGTTTCTGACTGTTCCTCCATAATCATTTCCTCTTACTTGTCTTTCTTAGTTGAAACCAGTGTTTTGACTGGTTCAAAACTGGTTCGGTGAATTGGGGTGACACCTAGCTTTTCCAGTCCTTCTAGATGTTTAGCTGTTCCATAGCCTGCATTAGCTATAAAATCATAGCCAGGATATTGCTGATCGTATTTCTTCATCAATTCATCCCGTGTCACCTTGGCAACTATGGATGCAGCTGCGATTGAGAGGGAGTTCGCATCTCCCTTTATGATTGCTGTTTGGGAAA
This sequence comes from Streptococcus sp. HMSC077F03, assembly GCF_001812375.1. GTDB lineage: Bacteria > Bacillota > Bacilli > Lactobacillales > Streptococcaceae > Streptococcus > Streptococcus oralis_S. Next base: position 207,140 of record NZ_KV808793.1, on the reverse strand, counting down.
TCGGTACATCAAGCTGCATGGCATCAATCAAGAGGTGCTCAGGTTGGGGTCTGAGCTGGGAGATTGCTTTCTTCATGGCCAGTTTGGTTGCTTCATAGATATTGACTTGGTCAATGATGTGATTATCCATGATACCAATCCCGATTGCTAAGGCTTGGTCTTGAACAGCATAATAAATTTCCAGATGTTTCTTTTTAGGGATTTTTTTGCTATCGTTGAGGGCTTTAATCTTACAATTTATTGGTAAAATAACGGCTGCAGCGACCACAGGTCCAGCCAGTGGACCACGGCCGACCTCGTCAACTCCTGCTATAAAGGTCACTCCTTGCTTGTAAAGTTCTTTTTCATAGGAAAGCATGGATTCTAAACGAAGGTCTTCATCTAGTTCAACCTGAATAGCTTTTTTACGCTTGCTGATTTCCTTTTGAACTCCAGAACGAGTATCCTTTTCGAATTCCAGAAAAAGAGGATTGTCTAATTCTTTGACAGTCGCAAGAAGTTCTTTGATTTCTTTAATCGTCGTCATCGATGTCGTCCAATGTATCTAAGGTATAGGTACCGAGTTTTCCATCACGAACTTCCTTCACGAAGAGACTGTAAAAACGGTCGTAGTCGTCTCGGAAACCGAGGGCACGTGTCATATCCATGATGATAACAGGAGCTTCTTCTTCAATTTTCATTTGTTTGAAGCGTTCAGCTAGCTTATCTGGATAATGTTTTTTGAAATAATTGAGACCAAAAATGGTGACTTCATCCATAGGGAGTAGTTGATCTTTAATTGCTCCAGTCAAGGCTAGTTTCAAAGCAACGGTTTCGTCTTCGAACTTAGGCCAGAGAATCCCTGGTGTGTCTAAAATTTCAAGGTCTTTGTTGGTTTTGAGCCACTGTTGCCCTTTGGTAACACCTGGTTTATTGCCGACAACTGCAATCTTTTTCCCAGCCAAACGGTTCATGAGAGTTGACTTACCGGCATTTGGAATTCCGATAATCATGGTCCGCAAGGTTTCGATCTTGATACCTCGTTCTTTCTGGCGTGCAATCTTATCAGCCATGAGCTTTTTAGCAGCATCAGTAACAACTTTTACAGTTACTTGCTCTTTGGAGTTGATAGCCAGAGTTTGGATTCCCTGTGATTCAAAATACTGACGCCATTCTTTGGTCATTGCAGGATCAGCAAGATCCGCCTTATTTAAAATCAAGAGCTTTGGTTTATCGCCAACAATCTTGGTTAACATAGGATTTTGACTAGATAAAGGTAGCCGAGCATCCACCAAAATCGTCACAAAATCAACAAACTTAAGATTCTCCTGAACTTGCCGCCGAGCCTTAGACATGTGACCCGGAAACCATTGAATAGTAGCCATAATATTTTCCCCTTCCGACTAAAAAAAACGTAGTAAAAACGTTTTCTTTCTTACTACCTATTCTATCATAAATGAGGAACTTTTGCACAGGCTTTGACCATAATAAATCACAAATAGTAATCGTCCGAAACATCCTTGAGGTCAGTAACGATTTACTTGACTTTTTTTGTTTTCAGGTATATACTTAGTGTATACTAATTCGTGGAGGTAGAGCAATGAATACAGTAAAGACTCGCAAGGTGGGAAATTCGCTCACTGTGACCATTCCTAAAAATTTGGGGATGACAGAAGGTCAAGAAATGGTCGTCTACAAAGGGATTGACGGAGTCATTGTCTTAGCTCCAAAACTGAAAGATCCTTTTGATGGGATTACTGATTTGAGAATGACAAATGATTTTGAAGGAGTAAGGTCACTTGATAGCGAAATCTGAGTATATTCCTGAAAAGCAGGATATCATTTGGCTGGACTTTGATCCATCAGTCGGTCGAGAAATCCAGAAACGGCGACCTGCCTTGGTAGTTTCTAGGAGAGAATATGCCTTGCAAACTGGTTTTGTAGCTGTCTGTCCTATCACTCATGGCCAACAACGCTTGGCAGAAAAAGGCTTGCTCGTTCCTGTCTCATCGGACAAGGTAGATGGCGCTGTCAATCCATTTCAACTGTATACCTTTGATTTTCGGATGCGTAATGCTCAAAAAATAACAAGAATGGACACACAATGTTTTCAGAAAGTCGTCCAACTTTACCAGTACATCTTTGGAGATACTTAAATCCTACCATGCATAGACAAGGTAGGATTTTTTCTATATGAGTAACCTATCTAAAAACGGATGAAGACAATTGAGGAGAATCCCTCTAGTCCAGCTTTCTTGTGCAGATGACAGATGTTCTGCCTGAAGGCATTCTTTTAAAAATTCAGCAGCTTGTTCCGGAGCAATCTCAAACTCAAAGGCTTTCATCTTGTAAAAAAAGTCGATGAGATGCTCAGATAAGTATTCATCTGAAAAGCGTACTTCTCCACTTTTTCGATATTCTAATAGGAGCCGAGAAAATCTGGATTTTTCATCAGGCAAATCCCGAAAATAGGAATTGAGAAGCCAAGTCTGCTTCTGCTTTCGTTCAATAGGATCTTGATTTGCAATTCGCTGATCCTTTTCCAACTCCTTTTGGTTTTGTTTAGCCTTGATAGCCCGTTCGTCCCTATTCTTACCAAAGAGGATTTTTTCCCATTTTCGTTCTTCTTGGGTCAAGGTTTCTGTAAAGCCGAAGTAATCTTGATAGGCTCGTTCTGCAGGCCCCATAGCAAGAATGAGGTTGTCAGCGTATTGCTTGGCGATTTTATCTCTCTTCTTGCGTTCTTTCTCTGCCTGAATCCGTAAATGCTGCTCGTAGTCGATTTTCTCCTTGCCTAGTTTGACAAGGTAGAGTTGGTCATCGGTCTTACCAAGTAAAAAAGGTTTGATACACTTTTCCAGCACTTCTTCCATACGAGCCTTCTTCTTTGGCTCTGCCTTGGTCCAACTTCCGCCTTGAAAGACCTCTAGGAAGAGCTGATAGTCTCTCTCAGGTGCGAATTGATTGCCACGATTGGCTTTGAAAACACCTTTCTCCCAAAACCATTTTAGAAGTCGTTCGTCAAAGTCACTTTTATTAACCTTGATTTTTTCCTTTTTCTGAGCCTTTCTGGTTAGGTTTTCAACTTTTCTGAGTAGTTTTTCTTCCTCTTCTAGTTGCTGATCGAGGCTAATACGATGAAAATGGCGAACACAGTCGCTTCCGATAGGAAAAAGACGCTGAGCTGTGACAGTATTAAAGAGTTCGTAAGAGTATTTAATGGCATTCCCGCAAACACAATTACTACGGCCAATACCATTAAAAATCAAGGAGACTTCATTCCATTCCTTGGTAGCTTGATCCCAAGTATCGGCTTTTGAAGCCTGTAAAACCGCATCGTGCAGGGATTTTCTAACTGGAAGTGTCATGAGGTCTCCTTTCTAGGTTATACTTTTACAACTTGAACCTCGTCTTTGCCGAGCAAGATCAAGTATTTTTCAATGTTTTCAATCGAATAGGCTCGTGATAAGGCCTCACCGTATAGGGCTAACTGGCCACGATAGCGGTCTATGAGTTGACTTGGTTGATCGTAACGGTCTGTCTTATAGTCGAAAAGAATAATTCTGTCCTCGTAAAGTAGATAGCCGTCCAAGATCCCACGAACAACAAAGTCTTCCTGACTTTTTTGGTCCCGCTTGAGCATAGAAAAAGGTTGCTCGCGGTAGAGATGGTCTGTATTAGCAAGAATTTCCTGACCAAGTGCTGTATCAAAGAAGGCAAGAATTTTAGAAAGATTGATCTTGTCTCTAACAGCTGGACTAGTCTGAACTTGATTGAGAGTTTCTGTCAGGCTAGCAAGTGTTGGTTGCTGACCAAGGTCCATTCTCTGCATCAGTTCATGGGTGGCACTACCAATCTCAGCTCCAGTTACCTTTTCTTTAGTTGAAAAATCTGGTAAATCAAAGCTGATTTTCTTCTCAGTTGATTGAGTTTGGTTAGCAATTTGTACCCCTTCCATATCCATAACGGGTTCGTAGAATTTCTTGATTTGGCTTGGGGTTTGAACACTAGGAAGCTCAATAGCTGCGCGGTGAAGAGTATTATAAACTTCCACCTCTTTCAGCATTCCTAAAGCTTCTTTGATGGTTTCTGACTGGCGATTGTCTGCTTGAGATCTATCTTGTAGAGAACTCTTGTTTTCCAACTCTCCGATAGCTTCTCTAGTCAACTGATCTTCACCAACAAAACGATAGCTAAAGTTGAGATTGTCCTTGGCAAATACTTTACTGATAGCCCAGATCCAATCTTGAAAATTTCTTGCTTGCAGTCTGGTATTGCTATCTAATTTTCCGATATTTGCTGGCGGGTATTCCTTGGCTTCTAGCTTTTCACGAGAACCCTTACCGACAAGATAGAGCTTTTTCTCAGCCCTCGTCATGGCAACATACAGCAAACGCATCTGCTCTGAATAGCTAGCCAGTTGCAGTTCTTCTTCATTCTGGGTATAGGTAAGGCTAGGAATGGAGAGTTTAATGGTTTTAGGATAGTGTGCTTCCACTGCTCCTGTTTCTACCTTGGCAATGTATTTGACACCAAGCCCATTTTGACGACTGAGAATAACTTCTGACATCGAGTCTTGCTTGTTGAAGTCCTGATCCATATTGAGGATAAAGACGTAAGGAAACTCCAGTCCTTTGCTCTTGTGAATGGTCATGAGTTCCACGGCATCTTTAGGTGGAGCGACAGCTACGCTTGCGAGGTCATGCTGAGCCTCTAAAACTTGGTCAATCATACGGATAAAACGTGATAAGCCCTTGAAATTGCTCTTTTCAAACTGATCAGCACGTAGCGCTAGGGCATAGAGATTGGCCTGTCTAGCAGGGCCATTTGGCAAAGCCCCAACATAGTCATAATAAAAACGGTCATTATAAATCTTCCAAATCAAGTCATAGAGAGAGTGGGTTTTCGCATATAAGCGCCAAGAATCCAAGATATCCATGAATTGATTTAATTTTTCTGCTAGATCTGTGTGAATTAACTCTTTCTGGCTAGCTGCTTGTTTATGAGCATTGACCAGTTTCTCATAGAGATTTTCTTGGACTTTATCAGTTGCTTTCTGAAGGGACAAGCGTGCCAACTCGTCCTCATCAAAGCTAAACATAGGAGACTTCATAAGGGCAACCAAGGCATAGTCTTGCAGGGGATTGTGGATGACACGAAGCGTATCCAACATGACTTGCACTTCCAGGGATTGGAGGTAGTTATTTTGCTCGCCGTCGGTTTTAACAGGAATTCCGTACTCAGACAGGGCGAGGAGAATCTGGTCATTTCGACTGCGACTGGAGGTCAAAAGTGCGATTTCTTTAAAAGCAACACTTTTTTCCTGATAAAGTTTCAAGATTTCCTTGATGACCAGACGCATTTCCCCAGTGAGTTTTGTTTCTGTTTGGCTCTCTTCCTCCTCTTGTCCGCTGTCGTCCTTATCGTAGAGGAGAAATTCTGCCTTATTTTCTGGATTGGGAGTTAGTTTAGTATTGACAAAAACAAGCTGGTGCATGCTATCATAGTTGATTTCGCCGACCTCTTGGTCCATAAGGCGTCCAAAAACATCATTGGTTGCCGATAGCACTTCTGAACTACTACGGAAATTTTCCTTGAGTAGAATCAACTTGCCTTCTTGAGGATTATGCGCATAGCGTTGGAATTTCTCATTGAAAATCTGCGGATCTGCCTGACGGAAACGGTAGATGGACTGCTTGATATCTCCAACCATAAAGCGATTGTGACCATTCGACAGCAATTCCAACATTCTCTCTTGAATGTGGTTGGTATCCTGATACTCATCGACCATGACTTCGTGAAATCTCTCTTGATAAGTCTCGCGAACTTGTGGGAAATTCTCTAAAATCTCAATGGTGTAATGACTGATATCAGCGAATTCAAAGGCATTTTCTTGGCGTTTACGTTCGCGATAAGCCTCCACAAAATCACTCATAAATGTTTGGAAGGTTTTAGCTAGCTCCCAAGTATCTTCATGATAACGTTCTTGATAGTCGAGAATGGTTATCTGGTCCGCCAGTTGTCCTAGTTTAGCAAACTGGACCTTTCTCTCATCGTTATAGGCATCAGCCAGTGGTTTCAAATCGGCCTTACGACTAGAATTAGCCAGAGCTCGACCATTTTTCTCCTTAGAGATGACGACAATACGCGCAAGAACTGCTTGATAAGCCTGGCTATCGGACTCTTGATTTAAGGAACTAATTTCATCCAGAACCTGTTGCATAGCTTCTAAATAGGCAGCTTTGGGAAACTCCTTGGCATCATTATCCAGATGATAACGGAAAAAGCTTTCCAAATTCCAAAGCGCTTGCTTGATTTGCTCGGTCAGTTTGTCTTTTTCATTTGCAAAGTCAGCTTCCTCAAACCCTTTGAGAAAAGACTCGTTCAACCATTTTTGTGGACTGCTGGTGGATTGGAGGAAATCATAGATTTTGTAGACTTGTTGGCGCAGACCACGTTCATCCTTGCCTCGTCCAGCAAAGTTCTTGACCAAGCGACTAAAGTTCTCTTTATTTTCATCTTGGTAATGGGCTTCAAAAACCTGATGAAAAACTTCGTTCTTTAAGAGTAACTGTTCACTTTCATTTTGTAGAATACGGAAGTTCGGTGCGATATCAATCAGATAACCATGCTTGCCAAGGAATTTTTGTGTGAAGGAGTCCATGGTTCCGATGGCAGCGTTTGGCAGGTCTGCCAACTGACGTCCCAAGTGTTGTTTGAGATCAACATCATCGGTTTCTTGGATTTGTTGGCTGATTTTTTTCTCCAAACGTCCTTTTAGTTCAGTGGCAGCCTTGACGGTAAAGGTCGAGATAAAGAGTTGAGAAATTTCGACACCACGGGCTAACTGATCCAGAATACGCTCTGCCATGACAAAGGTCTTCCCTGAACCAGCGGATGCTGAAACTAGGATATTTTGCCCTGCCGTATAAATGGCTTCGATTTGCTCAGCTGTTTTCTTCTGTTCCTTGTTCGAACTCGCTTCTGCTTCTTGCAGTTTTTGAATTTCTTCCTCAGTTAAAAAGGAAATGGGCTTCATCGATTCAACTCCTCTCTCATTTTCTCAAACCAAGCTTGCTTGAGCTTTTCTCCAACCAGACGCTTGCCATCAGCTAAGTCCAACTTCTCTAGGAAACGGGCTTGTCCTAAGTGGTAATTTGCTTCAAAACCTGTGATGGCTTGGTGTTGCTGGACGTATGGGGCAATGCTTCTGCCATTTTCGGTATAGGGATTAATGGCAAACTGACCTTGTAAAATCTTCTCAGCTACCTTCTTATACAGGTGGGCATTATAGTCCAGCAGGAGCTGGAACTCCTCGTCTGTCAGCTGATTGGCCTTGTTTTTGTTATAAAACTCGCCCAAGTGACTGCTTTCTTTTTCTAAAAAGAGTCCTTGGTATTTCATTGATTTGCTGGCTTCTACTACTGCTCCTGCCAGACTTTTAACAGCTAATAAAGATTGGACGGGTTCAGCCATTTCCAAGTACATAGCTCCGAAAAAGTTCTGCTCCCCTTCTCTTTTTAGGGCAGCAAGATAGGTGGGCAGTTGGGAATTAAGCCCATTAAAGAAATTCGGAAACTGGAACTGAGTCAGACTAGACTTGTAGTCTACCACTCCTAACGCTCCATCAGCTTTCAGGCGGTCAATGCGATCAACCTTGCCTCGCACATGGACACTCCGACCATTATCCAATTGAATAAAGGCTTGATCTTTACCACCAAATGTTGCTTCCTCTTGGATGGTTTCAATGGCTGGATTATGACGAAGGATGTGGCCCGTAGTTCGCGCAACATCAAGTAGAATTTCCTTTGTAAACTGGGCTTCCAAACTTTCCTGATAAATAGCCTCAAATTCGCGTTCTTGGCTGGTTTCCTTAATGGCTTGTTCCAAACGCTTATCAAAGGAATCTTCATCAGGCAGTTTCAAGGCCCGTTCAAAAATACGATGCAAGAAATTCCCATGACTGCGAGCATCAGGACGTAGGCGCAATTCTTCCTGCAAACCTAAGACATAACGGAGGAAATAACTGTATTCATTGCGGTAAAACTCCGTCAAACCAGACGTAGAAAGGTAAAACTCCTTGTCAGCGGGATAGAGAGCCTGCAAGGTCTCTTTCTCTAATGGCTTGCTACTTGGATTAGTTGGGATAGCTGGATTTGTAAGACCTTTCTGATCAAGTTTTTTCCCCATCACACGCGCCAGAACCTTGACAAAGGTCACATCTTGCTCTGTATCACTCGTCTCATACTGCTGGTGATAGGCAACCAGACTAGACAAAAGACTGTGATAAGAACCCATATCATCCTTAGACAGACTTTTTTGATGAATTTTCTTTTCTATCCGGCTAAATCCAAAACTCACCAGTTCCTGAAGATAGGCCGATTCCTTGCTCTCATTTTCATTGAGGAGACTTGGAGCGGATAACACCAACTGCTTACGAGCAGCATTGACCAAGGAAAGCATGGTATAGCGATTTTTCTTGAGGTTTTCACTACTTGCAATCAGTAATTGTGCTCCCTCCTCAGTCGCTTGGTTTAGACTTTGTCGTTCTTCATCTGTCAAAAGACTGATGTTTTGCGCAATTTTTGGTAAATGATCCTGAGTCAGTCCGATGGCATAGACAAAGTCAGCCGTTAAGGGCGCAATCAAATCGTAACTCTGCACCAGAACAGTGTCCACTGTCGCTGGAATGGTACGATACTGGGATAAGCTCATTCCAGAATGGAGCAAGGCTAGGAAATCCTCTAGACTAACCTGTGTACCAGCGAAAACGGTCGCAAATTGTTCTAAAACATGGCAGAAAGCCTTCCAAACTTCGGCTTGTCTTTCCTGTTCATAAGCCTCCATAGTAGATGTTAAACCATGCATCTGCTTGCTTAAAGCAGCATTTTTTAGAAAAGTATTCCACTTTTGCAAGAGATTTTCAGCCTTTTGTTTTCGACTGGCAAATAAGGTTTCAAGTGGCGCCAAAACTCGCAGACGAAGAGAATTTAAACGCTCTAAATCAAATTTTCCATGGTGGGATTTGGTAAAGGTCTGCTGAAAAGCAGGCAAGCCATTGATGCCAAGATAGCGGAGATATTGCTCAAAAGCATCAATATCCGCTTGGCTAAGGTCAGTATACAGACCAGTTCTGAGGAGATTAATCAAATCCTCCTGACGAAAACGGTAGCGTTTCAAACGTAAAATAGACTCCACATACTGAGTCAAAGGATGATGAGCCATGGATTCACTTCTACCAAGATAGAAAGGAATCTGATACTGGTCAAAAATGGTTTTCAGTGATAACTGGTAAGAAGCCACATCCCCTAAGAGAATGCGAAAATTCTTGTAACTCAGTTCTGGATGGTCATGTAATTTCTGACGAATAGCGCGAGCCACCAGCTCCAACTCCTCTTTTTGCGTCAAACAAGACCAGATTTGCAGGTTTTCACTGTCCTTCTCATCTACATCTAAAGCAAGTTCTGAAAAATCATAAGAAGACTCCAGCAAACGAGAGGCCTTGTCAAAACTATCCATTTTCTCATGTGTCTGAGAACGATCCTGAGCAGGTGTTTGGTATTTTGCCCCCAAATGATGAAGAAATTCCACACTGGCTTGGTAGAGATTCCCTTCAGTGAACGGACTGCTATAAGCCTTCTTGCTTGCATAAGCCCCAATAACAATCTCGGCACCTTTTCGATGGAGCAGATCCACTACACGCTCTTCCTCGGCAGAAAAACGGGTAAATCCATCAATAACCAAGGCAATCTGACTGAAATCACTGCTTACCTTGTCATTCTCAATAGCCTCAATCAAATGGGACAACTGACTTCCCTGAGCCAACTGACCTTGATTGAGATAGGCAGTCACTTGCTCAAAAATCAAGAGTAAATCTGCTCGTTTATCCTCATCCGTCAAACTTTCCAAGTCCAAAAAGCTCATCTGAGCAGTCGTCATCTCATGATAAAGTTCAATCAACTGCTGGATAAATTGAGGATCCTGCTTAATTGCACCATACACACGTAAGACTTTGGGATCCAGTTCTGCAAGGCATTTATAAAAGGCCATCCCAAGGCCGATATCATCTAGACTGGTCTTGGCAGGCAAATCATTTAAAACTAGGTAACGAGCCATTTGAGCAAAGCGCGTGACGGTAATCGCAAAAGAAGCCTGCTGGGACAAGCATTCCAGCACGGCGCGTTCCTTTTCAAATGAAAGAGAGTTGGGGGCGATGTAGAAAACCCGCTTGCCTGCAGCAACTAGCTCTTCTGCCTCTCTCGTTAAAATTTCAGTCAAAGAAGTCCGAATATCAGTATAAAGTAATTTCATCTCAGCCTCGTTTGGTTTATCAAAGTTTCTTACTCTATTATAGCAAAGTTCGCTTCACAGTCCAAATCCAAAATTCTAGTTGACAATCATTTAACTAGCAAATCAATCATACTTCATCATCCATTTTCATATGCTGAAAGATATAGAGGAAAAAGTCTTTGGAAACTTCAAAATGTCCATAACGAAGTCGAGAAGTATAGTCTCTCCATTCAGGATGTTGTCTAGCTATTTCTATGGAGCAATCTTTGACTGGTTGATAATACTCGACATTACGTCTAAAGGGAAAGAATCCTTCGAACTGCTCTACTTGATAGGCCTTGTCGTCTATAATTTTACCTACGGCCACAAAAGCCTGTAACTTATCTTGACCGTTCATATCGTATTTTGGACTATAGTATAAAAGATAGTCACCTTTTTTCATACGATTTAAGGGGCCACCCTTTCCATGACAGACCTGGCAAAAATTTCCTTCAACTCCTCTTAAAACATGGTTCTTCGAAACAACTCCGACCCAATATCTAGGCATTTTTATCCTCCAACTCTACTAACATGCGATTAAAACTTTCTCTATCTTCAGAAAGTTTATCAAAAAATTCTTCATCAACCCCTTCTACTAAAGGTAAAGCTTGATTGACCTTCTCTGCGCCAGACTTCGTCACTGAGACAAGTTTTGCCCGACTATCCTTTGGGTGTTGATCACGCTTAATGTAGTCTTTCTTCTCCAGTAATCTAACAATCTGGGAAACCGTCATGACATCCATACCAGTGAACCGAGCAATATCAACTTGCGTTATATATTCCTCTCTATTAGACAGAAACAAAAGCGAAGTCAAAACGATAAATTGAGGCAGAGTAAGACCAACTGATTTCAAAACTCTTTTTAAGTTGCTTTCCCACTTGTTGTAGACTTTAATGAACAGAAGACCTGTAGACTCTGTTTCATCATTTTTGTAAATTGAATTAAAGTGATACTTTGACATTTTTTCTCCTAAAATATTAAGTATACATATTATATAAGAATTTATTTTGTTTTTCAAGAAAAGGAAAGTCGAATGTTACAATTCTGTCGGACATTTTATAGTCTATATGCTATAATAATAGCAAAACACCTAGAAAAGGAAGTCTTATGATTAAACTACTAGCCTTGGATATGGACGGAACCCTCCTTAACGAAGCCAAGGAAATCCCACAAGCCCACATTACTGCCATTCACCAAGCCATTGAAAAAGGTGTCAAACTGGTTCTCTGTACAGGTCGCCCGCTTTTCGGTGTCCTTCCTTACTATAAAAAATTGGGACTGGACCTCCAGAACGAGTATGTCATTGTCAATAATGGTTGTTCAACCCACCAGACCAGTGACTGGAGTCTAGTTGACTGGCAAGAACTCAGTCCAGCTGACATCGAATACCTCTATGACTTAGCAGAAAAAAGCGACGTCCAGTTGACTCTTTTTGATGAGGAGCATTATTTTGTCCTCGGTGGCAAGCCTAATCAAATCGTTCAAAATGATGCCAAGCTAGTCTTTTCAGACCTGACTGAAATTTCCCTTGAGGAAGCCACCAGTGGTAAATATCGGATGTTCCAAGGAATGTTTTTAGGAACAAAAGAGCAAACAGACGATTTTGAGCAACGGTTTGCTGAGGAACTCTGTCAACGATTTAGCGGTGTTCGTTCGCAGCCAGTCATTTATGAAGCCATGCCACTTGGAACAACAAAGGCTACTGCTCTTTCTCGACTAGCAGCGATTTTGAAGATCGAGCCCTCAGAGATTATGGCCATGGGCGATGCCAATAACGATATCGAAATGCTTCAGTTTGCAGGGCTTAGCATTGCTATGGGAAATGCCAGCGACCATGTCAAATCCTTAGCCAATGACGTTACAACCAGCAATGAAGAAGACGGCGTTGCGCGTGCGATTGAGAAGTATATTTTATAAAAAAGAAAAGCAAATAGACAGAAATTACTGTTATTTGCTTTTTTGTTACTTAACCAAATAAGCAATCAAGGTTATAATCCATAGATGAGCTGGGTAGAAAATATAAAAGAAATATTTACTCCAACTGGTTTCTTTTCCTCGCTGTCCATTATACAAGGCCGTAAAAGGAAATACGGTGATAAAGAGCCAGTCAGAATTGAAAAGCATCATTTCCAGTGTTTGGTGCCAAGTGTCGTAAATTTGGATGGAAGTCACTAACAGAAAGGCCCAGAGAAAAGCATAAAGGAGATTTCGCAATCCCTTGCGATTTCGACAAGAGTAACTAATCAAGAGAAATGGTAGCATGGTGATACCACCCTCAGTAAAAAGACATCCGAAAATCAAGAGACCAGCAAGCCCAATCCGACGCCACAACTTCTCTTTTTTATCCAGCTCTTTTCTGGGAAAACCAATCCAAAGCATGGTAACACCGATGGCCAAAGTAAAGAAAATATTATTAGTGACCATTACTCCTTTGGATGCAAATAGGGCATTGAGGAGGCTATTTCCAGCAAACATGATCAGCGCCCAAGACCAGAGGCGGATGAGGTAGTTTTTCAAATTTCGAGTATGGATGAAGCCTTCCATAGCCATATAGGCAAACCAAACTCCCACACAACGGGTCATAGCGTGAAAAATACCTTCCCACAGAGGAGAAACGATCCCGGTAATATGCGGGATATGGTCTAGAACCATTACTGCCGCCATCAGGTACTTCAACTGCGTCGCATTCCATTTTTTCATAATAAACCTCTTTCTTTTTGATCTACATAGAGTATAGCATACATTTCCACGTATAATCGTACACCTATCTTACATTTAAAAAGCCTATCTTACATTTTTGTAAGACAGGCGTGAATATCAAAAATTTATTATGAAAGATACCTTCTAGTCCGTAATTCGTTTGTACATTTCTGGTCTTCTATCACGAAACAGTCCCCAGTTGAGGCGTTCGCTTGCTCCCTTATCAAGGTCATAAGTGGCTAACAGAACAGCTTCACCTTGTCTTTCAGCTTGCTCTAGAATAGCTCCTGTTTCATCTGTCATAAAGGAGGAACCGTAGAAGTCAAGACTGGAACTTTGTCCACCATTTTCCTCACTAGGAGTGACTTCTTCCAAACCGTAACGATTGACTGCAATGACTGGGACAATATTAGCTGCTGCGTGCCCTTGCATAGTACGTTGCCAGTGACCACAACTGTCTGTATCCAAAATTGGTTCTGAACCGATTGCTGTTGGATAAAAGAGTAACTCTGCTCCATTTAATGCAAGACATCTCGCTGTTTCAGGGAACCATTGATCCCAACAGATACCAATACCAATCTTGGCATAGCGAGTATCCCAGATCTTGAAACCAGTGTTGCCAGGAGTGAAATAAAACTTTTCTTGATAATAATGATCATCTGGTATGTGGGTCTTCCGATAAACGCCCAGCACTTCTCCATCAGCATCAATAACGGCGATAGAGTTATACAAGACATTGCCATCTTTTTCATAGAAACTGATTGGTAAAACAACTTCTAGTTCCTTAGCAATCGATTTAAAATGCTGAATGGCTATATTTTCTGTCACCGACTGGGCATACTGATAATAGTCATACTGACGTTCCTGACAAAAATAAGGACGTTCAAACAACTCCGGCAAGAGAATGATTTGTGCGCCTTGTTTTGCAGCTTGGCGAACTAAACGTTCCGCTGTTTGGATATTCGTTGCCACATCCTTAGCGCATTGCATCTGAATGGCTGCAACTCTTACATTTCTCATCTTTTTCTCCTATTCTGGGATTTGTTGGGTGATACAGTGGATATTGCCACCACCTAAAAGAATATCTCTGGCTGGTATTCCTACAACTTTTCGGTCTGGGAAACACTTGCTGAGAATATCTAGGGCTACTTGGTCGTTAACATCCTCAAACTGTGGAACTAAGACAGCCTTGTTGGCAATATAGAAATTGACATAGGAAGCTGCAAGACGCTCGCCCTCATAACGCTCCTCTTCCCCATATTCATAGGTATAACCTGGTAAATCCTCCTTAGTGACAACCTGACGAATAGCTGGAATAGGAAGCTTATGAATAGTGAAAGTGCGACCTTTTGCATCCGTTTCCTTTTCTAAAATCTCAAGGTCGGCTGCAGACATGGCATACTGAGGATCGCTTTTATCGTCTGTCCAAGCTAGAACAAGCTCTGCAGGACCAACGAAGGCTGCTACATTATCAACGTGCTCGTTTGTCTCATCTTGATAAATACCATAGGGAAGCCAGATAACTTTTTCAGCGCCAAGGCTCTCCAATAAGGTGTTTTCGATTTCCTCTTTAGACAGGTGGGGATTGCGTCCAGGACTTAGAAGACAACTTTCAGTCACAAGAATGGTTCCTTGACCATCGCTATGGATCGCTCCACCTTCCAGTACAAAAGGTTTAGCATCGTAAACAGGTATTTTCAAGATCTCAGCAAAACGACTAGCTACTTGGTCATCCTCTTCATAATCTTGATAAAGACCATCCACGGCCCCACCCCAAGCATTGAATGACCAATCAACTGCCAACTTTTCTCTTTTGTCATTAACAAGAATGGTCGGACCAGTATCACGCGCCCAGGCATCATTTGTCGGAATATCTAAATAAACGACCTTGTCTCCTAGATAGGATTGGGCTTCAGATAGATGAGCCTGATCCACCAAGAGATAGACTCTTTCCCCTTGGGCTATGTTTTTTATAATTTGGCTAAATGCTCTTTTGGCAGCCTTTCCTTGAAAGGGCCACGAACCTGGTCGAGTCGGCCAGATCATGAGGGTACCATGATGGGGTTCATATTCTGCTGGCATACGAAAGCCTAATTTTTTTGGAGTTTCTATCATGATAATCTCCCTTTAAAGTCTTGATAGTCGAAGGCTTTGACTAAGCTGCAGTCCTCCTGCTCGTTCATAAGATAGAGACTTGGCAAGCCAATACCGTTAAAGGTATTATTTTTGACAAAGGAGTAAATAGCCATATCTTCAAAATAAAGTCTATCACCGATTTGGATTGGATTTTCAAAGCTATAATCGCCAATCACATCACCCGTCAGACAGGTATTGGAAGAAAGTCTATAGGTATGGGCTTTTTCCTGCGGTTCAAATCCATTTCTCAAAGGTGGACGATAGGGCATTTCAAGTACATCAGGCATATGGCAGGTCGCGGAGGCATCTAAAACCAAAATATCCATACCGTTTTCGACAATGTCCAATACTTCAGTTGCTAGATAACCCGCATTGAGAGCAATAGCTTCTCCCGGCTCGATATAGACTTCAAGATTGTAAGTTTCTTGGATACGCTTGATTTCAGAAATTAGCAAATCCACATCATAGTCTTCTCTAGTGATGTGGTGTCCACCACCCATATTGAGCCATTTGACCTCATGTAAATAAGGACCAAACTGCGCTTCGACTGCTTTCAAGGTTGTCTCTAAATCATCTGCCCCCTGCTCGCAAAGGGTATGAAAATGAAGACCATCCACCAAGTCCAGCAAATCACTAGGAATCTTGTCTATAGTGACTCCAAAACGGGATCCAGGTACACAAGGATCATAGAGCGCGTGATCACCTTGGGTAGAACATTGAGGGTTGAGGCGCAAACCGACACTGATACCAGCCTCTCGGCAACGAGGACCATGTTTACGCAACTGTCTCTCTGAGTTAAAGACGATATGGTCCGTTATCTCCAGCAATTCCTCCAAGTCTGCATCCTTGAAAGCAGGTGCAAATACATGGACTTCCCCCGGAAACTCTTCTCTAGCTAGCTTAGCCTCATAGAGACCACTAGCCGTCGTACCAGATAGGTACTGGCTAATCAAGGGATAGGTTTTGTAGAGAGAATAAGCCTTCTGGGCCAGTAAAACCTTGCAGCCCGCTTCTTCCTGAACATATTGTAGAATGCGACAGTTTGCTTCTAACTTGGCCAAATCAATGACGTAAGCTGGTGTGGGTACTTGTTCTAACTTCATTAGTCCACCATTTGCGGATTTTCTACCACAACCCAAGGCAATCCGTACTCATTCAAAGCTTCCATGAATGGATCTGGATCCAACTCTTCAAGGTTGTAAACTCCAGGTTGTTTCCAAGTTCCGTTCATCACTAATTTGGTCCCAATCATGGCTGGAACGCCTGTTGTGTAAGAAATTGCTTGTGAACCAACTTCTGCGTAACATTCCTGATGGTCGCAAACATTGTAGATATAGATAGTCTTTTCAACACCGTCTTTGACACCTGTAAAGATACAGCCGATATTGGTTTTTCCAACTGTACGTGGGCCAAGGCTGGCTGGATCAGGAAGCAAGGCTTTTAAGAATTGAATCGGTACAATGTCCTGTCCATTAAAGTTAATAGCATCCGTACGAAGGAGACCAACGTTTTCCAAGCATTTCATGTGCGTTAGATAAGATTGGCCAAAAGTCATAAAGAAACGAATCCGTTTAACACCTGGAATGTTTTTGGCCAATGATTCGATTTCTTCATGGTGAAGGAGATACATGTCTTTTTGTCCAACCTGAGGGAAATCGTACTCACGCTTGATTGACATGGCTTCGACTTCGACCCATTTTCCATCTTCCCAGTAAGAACCTGGCGCAGAAACCTCGCGGAGGTTGATTTCTGGGTTAAAGTTTGTTGCAAATGGATAACCGTGGTCACCACCATTACAGTCTAAAATGTCGATATAGTGGATTTCATCAAAATAGTGTTTAAGGGCGTAGGCAGAAAAGACGCTGGTCACACCTGGGTCAAATCCAGATCCAAGAAGAGCTGTCAAGCCTGCTTCTTTGAATTTCTCCTGATAAGCCCACTGCCATGAGTAGTCAAAATAGGCTGTAAAACCTAGTTCCTCACAACGTTTCTCATAAATGGCACGCCATTCTGGGTCTTCTGTGTCCTCAGCCTCATAGTTGGCGGTATCGATATAGTGGATACCTGTTGCCAAGCAAGCATCCATAATTGTTAAATCTTGATATGGTAAAGCTACGTTCAAAACAGCTTCTGGTTTGTAGCTATCAATTAAGGCAATCACTTCTTCAACCTTGTCAGCGTCAAGGGCAGCTGTCTCAATCTTTGTACTTGTTTTACCTTCCAGTTTAGCCTTCAAGTCATCACATTTTGACTTGGTACGGCTAGCAATCATAATCTCTGTAAAGGTTTCGCTATCTTGGCAAATCTTTGAAATAGCAACTTGGGCAACGCCCCCACATCCAATAACTAATAAACGACTCATTTTTTCCCTTCCTCTTCTTCTAAAATGTCCTCAACATACTTGGGCAACATAAAGGCTCCCACGTGTAAGTTTGCAGTGTAGTATTCTGTGAAAAGCTGGCGTTTTTTCCAGCCTTCCTTGTCAAAATCTTTGACAGGATGGTATTTTTTCGATGCAAATCCAAACAACCAATAGCCAGCTGGACTGGTTGGGATATGCGCCTGATAGACCCGACTGATTGGAAAGGCTTGATTGACCTTGCGGTGCATGCTTCGGCAAGCTGACTCATCCTCGTCAAAGAAGGGACTCCCATGCTGATAGATCATGATTCCGTCCTCTTTCAAGGCTCTGTAACTGTTTCCGTAAAATTCCTTAGTAAAGAGCCCTTCCGTATGTCCAAATGGATCTGTCGCATCGTTGATAATGATATCGTAATCATCCTCACAGTTTCGTAAAAATCTCAGTCCATTTTGATAGTAAATGGTAACACGAGGGTCATCTAATCCAGCAGCAAAATCTGGGAAATATTCACGACAAACCTCAACCAGCATTTCATCTGGTTCAACGATATCGATTTGTTCCAATTCTGGATACAGTGTCAAAACTTGGGCAACACCGCCGTCGCCACCCCCAATAACCAATACTTTCTTAGGATTAGGATGGACAGCCATGGGTACGTGGACGGTCATTTCATTGTAGACAAAATCATCCGCATCTGAAAACAAGACGTGCCCATTTAAAATCAGTATTTTCCCAAAAGCTGGCGTATCTAATACTTCGATATCCTGCCATTCACTCTTACCAGCGTAGAGTTGCTTGGCTGTTCTCAGGGACAATTTCACATCTGGAGTATGAACTTCAGAAAACCATAAATCCATCTAGTTCTCCTTTCTCTTAATGACGTTGATATGATTGACCTCTGGATCTTCCGTCCCTTGGAGGGAGCAACCACGTTCCTTGGCAAATTGGATATAGTCTACAATTTCTAGTGTAATGCGTTCACCTGGAGCTAGGATTGGAATTCCTGGAGGATAACACATGACAAATTCCCCACAGACCTGTCCAACGGATTCATCCAATGTTAAACTTCTTCTCTCTGAATAAAAGGCTTCCTGAGGAGACAGGACCAACTCGGGTTGAATATATTCTCCAGCTATCAAGTCCTTTCCATCTCGTGAGTAAAGTCTCTTAATATCAGCTAAAGCACCAACCAGACGCTCAATGTCTTGGATGCGGTCACCAATTGAAATATAGGCCAATATATTGCCAATATCCCCAAACTCGATCTGAATATCGTATTCGTCTCGTAGGAGGTCATAAACCTCGATACCTGTTAACCCAATCCCCTGAGTGTACACTGACAGCTTGGTCACGTCAAAATCACAGACTGACACACCGTCTATCAATTCTTTTGAGTAGGCATAGTAACCACCGATAGCATTGATTTCACGACGAGCGTACTCGGAGAGCTCAATGACTTTTTCAAAAGACTCTTTACCACGAAGAGCTAAGTTTCGTCGAGAAATATCCAAACTAGACATAAGTAGGTAAGAGGCAGATGTTGATTGGGTCAGGTTGATGATCTGACGAACGTACTCAGGATTCATCTGCTCCCCAAGAAGTAAAATGGAGCTCTGAGTCAAACTCCCACCAGACTTATGCATAGAGACCGCCGCAATATCAGCTCCAGCATCCATAGCTGACAATGGCAATTTGTCTGTAAAATGCAAATGCGCTCCATGGGCTTCATCCACTAAAACCAGCATGCCCGCTTCATGGGCCATTTCCGTTAAACCCTTGAGGTCCGAACAAATTCCATAGTAAGTAGGATTGTTGATTAGGATAGCTTTAGCATCTGGATGTTCCTTAATGGCCTGGGCCACCCGTTCATTTTCAAGACCTAAAGCAATGCCAATTTTAGGATCTACACTCATCTCGATATAGATGGGAATGGCACCACATAGAACCAGCGCATTGATAGCAGATTTGTGGACATTTCGTGGCAGAATAATCTTATCTCCTGCCTTACAGGTCGAAAGAATCATGGTCTGAACTGATGAGGTTGTTCCCCCAATCATGAGAAAGGCGTGGGCTGCTCCAAAAGCATCTGCTGCCAACTCCTCTGCATCCCGAATAATCGAAATGGGATGGCCTAGATTATCCAAGGGTTTCATCGAATTGACATCAATACCAACACATTTTTCCCCTAACAGTTCGACAAGTTCTGGATTTCCTCGTCCACGCTTGTGACCTGGCACATCAAAGGGAACAATCCTTTTCTTGCGTAGCTTGACCAAGGCCTCGTAAATTGGGGCTTGGTTTTGATCTAACTTCTTCAAGACATACTCCTTTACCATATTTTTAGCACCTCAAGAAGATAAAGGTGACTAAAGGTTGACTAAGGTTGACTTATGAAAAAAGAGCAGGTTTTCACCTGCTCTGCAATCTTCTGACGTGTTTATTTTGGTTTCTGTTGAGTATGTCTGTTCCCGATGTTTCCTAACTCTCTAGTAGCAAATATTACGTACTTTATTGATCGTTTCACAAGATGACGTGTGCTTTCACCACACTAAAATTTATGAATTAGGACAAGCGTCCTAACATCAACTTATAAAAGTAGGCTTTTAACCCTATCAATAATGTGGCTTTTCAACCACGCTTCGGCATTCAACCCTGCCTGTCCGTAGGCATTTTTTACTCGGGTTTATATTTGCTAGAAAACATCTTCTCATTTTCTAAGCCTTATAACTATATCATGTTTATAAGAGCTTGTAAAGGATTTTGTGAAACTTTTTTAAAGAATTTCTTTTTTTGTTCGTGAAATATTATTCAATGACAAAAAGAAATCGCTTTAAAACGTCAAAGAAGTAAGAAAAAAGAAACTACAATCATTAGATATTTTAATAATCTTAAAGTATGACTTGATATTGAAAATCAATTCTTTTCATCAGATTTTATACATATTTCCAGCTAGGAAGTGTGAATCAACTGCTCCAATTCTACTTTTGAAAGCTGTCCTTGTTTGTAAAGTTTTCTAAGTAAGTCCTCATCTACGGTAATTGAATAATAGTACTCTACAAACTCATGAAATTTCTCAAAACTGTCAAAGAAATAGGATAATAACCATTCGCCACCGTCCTGATCTTGGTAGGTATTTTGATGCTCTTGTCCGTCATACCAGATAAAGAAGGTTGTTTCATCTTTTTGCTCTTCTGAGTAAAGGTTTTGATACTTTTCATCCAGTCCTTTATAAAATCCGTCTATGATATCTTGATTCCACTCATCCGCAGCAAATTGACTCAAACTGCTTTCATGATCAAAGCCCTTTATAAAAATCATTTTATCAGTAAAGATCACATCTAGAGAATCGCCAGAACCGTTGTCGATAAGGTAACGGACCCCATAGCACTCCTCAGTCTTACTGATCAATCGAAGCCAGGGCTTGTTTGGATCTGTTCGATACTCAACAATGACAAGCAAGGCATCTAAACGCGTCTTTGCATTTTCCCATTCAATTTTTTCCATCTCTTTAATCCTCCATCTTAAAGCTTAAAATCTATTATGCTTACAAATTCTATAACCAATTTCTATCTATTCCGCCCAACTATACTGTGGAATATTTCCTTCACCAGACAAGTCATCAGGTGTACGATTTTTATTGAATCTGAGTAGACTGTAATCTTATATTAATTATCATACTTCAATCAATCGTTCGCTAAGAATAAGAGAGCCACTCATTAATAAAAGAAGCAATTTCTTTAGGTGCTTGAGTATAAAGCTCATGACCAAAGTTATCTAGAAAAATAGTATCAAAATAGTCTGGCAATTCTTTTAGAGCCTCTTCTCTCCATGCTACTTCATTAGGATATCGAGGACTAATAAACAAGGTATTTCCCACTTTTCTCTTAAACGCTTGTATTTTTCTCCGTAGCTGTAGTAACGTTTCTATATTTTCATAATTTATAGCTAACTCATATCTATTATACTGCACATTCCAATGATAGGAATGTATTACAGCTTCTTCCATATTTTTTGACCAATGCTTTGCTTCAGATTTTTCTTTAGAAATAAGAATATCTATGTCAGAAAGGTTTTGAGACTTGATATAGTTTTTGGTTTCCTCTAACTCTGTATCTAAAGGTAAAATCTTGTCTAAATCTAAATAGCCACCATCCAAAAGAATCAGTTTTTTCACTTCTTGAAATTCCGATGCGAAATAACGAGCCAAATCTCCTCCGAGAGAATGGCCTATCAGACAGATAGATTCTTCCCCAACTATCTCCTTTTTAAACCATGATTTCAACTCTATTTCATCTCTAAAATACTTTTCATATGGATTTATAAAACAAGCAATCGAGTCTAGCTCTTGAAGAAAATCCTTGCTATGACAGACATTACTTCCCAAACCGCCAATAAAATATATTTTCATTCTCTAATTAATACTATGCTTATTCATCTTTTGTTCAAAGATAGTCGTGATAATCTGACGCAATTCTTCACGTTCTTTTTCTGGGATTTCACCACTTGTTTGGGCTGCAGCGTAGAGTTCAGGGTGTTCAATTGAAATGCGTTTAATAGTACGTGTTGTAGCATGTTTTCTGACAAAAAAAGGGATGCGCTTAATCAAGTCTTGTGGGACAAGCGCAAGAATTTTCTCAGCAGTTTCCTTGTCACCAATCTTAGACGTAGTCAGCCCTTTCTTAATCATTTCCTGTTCTTTTTCTGTAAAATCTTTTAATTCCATCTGATTAATCCTCCTATTCTCTCTAAGTTAAATTATATATCAGTTGTAGCAAGACACCAAATAGTCTGTTTGTAAAATGCTTTCTATACTAGAATTTTCTTTTCACTTTTAATTTCTCCCTAGTAAAAAATCACAAAACCTTTAGGCAAAATCGCCAGTTGCTGTTCCAATACTTGGCAATGACTGGCTAGCGCTACAGACTCACTATCTATAAGATAGTTTTCAGTTGATTGGTTAAAAATAGCTTGGATTTTTTGTCCATCATAATCCCATGCCAGAGATAGCACGTCCGGCTTGATTTCTTTTATGCTATAGGTGCCATGTTGGATAATGCCTGAAACCTCCTTACGAAGCTGAATCAATTTTTTCATGAATTGAAGCATGTCATTACTGTCGGAAACACGGTCCCAAGGCATGACACGACGACAATCTGGATCTGGTCCTCCACCTAACTCCAACTCGGTTCCATAGTAGAAACACGGTGTCCCCCTTTGTAAAAAGAGGCAAGCAAGAGCCGACTTAACGAGTTGAACATCTTCCTTGGCAGTAGTCAAAATACGCTCCGTATCATGCGAATCCAAGAGATTGAACATCACTTCCGAAATCTGTTGTCTATAGTACATAGATTGGCTATTGATTTCATTGATAAATTGAGGTGACTTCTTAACCCCTCGCAAGAAATAATCCTTGATACTGTCAGAGAGAGGGTAATTCATGACTGCGTGGAATTCATCGCCATTTAGCCAAGGCTGAGAAGTGTGCCAGACCTCTCCAAGAATATAAAGGTCAGGCTTTTTAGCCAAAACAGCCTTACGGAAATCTCGCCAAAATTGATGGTCTACTTCATTCGCCACATCCAGGCGCCAAGCATCAATATCAAACTCTTCAATCCAGTAGGTCGCAACGCTTAGCAAATAGTCCCTCACTTGAGGATTGGCCGTATTAAGCTTGGGCATATAGCTGGCAAAGGCAAAGGTATGGTAAGGGAGTTTTCTTGGGTTTCCCAGCTTATCCTTAGTCACGGGAAATTCTTGAACATGGAACCAGTCTTTATATTCCGACTTTTCACCATGCTTGAGAACATCCTGCCATTGTGGAGACTGATCCCCGATATGATTGAAAACAGCGTCCAGCATGATTTTCATGCCTCTCTGATGGGCTCCCTCCACCAGTTTACGGAAAGTTCCCTTGTCTCCAAAATGATGGTCAATTTTAAAATAATCCGTTGTATTATACTTGTGATTGCTTGGGGATTCAAAAATCGGACAGAGATAAAGACCTGTAATCCCTAAGTCTTGCAAGTAATCCAGATGGTCAATAATGCCCTGTAAATCACCACCAAAGAAATCGCTCGTCTTTGGCTTGATAAAGGAATCCCAAGCTAGCGCACCTTCAGGTGAAATCTCAGGATTCCCATTAGCAAAGCGTTCTGGGAAAATCTGGTACCATACCGTCTCTGCTACCCAGTCAGGAACGTGGCAAGCATCAATCTCATGGATGTACGGAATTTTAAAGCCATTTCCTTCATAATGAAGGTTTTCTAGCGTGTTTTCAACACATCCCTTATCGCCATACAAAATACTCTTACCTTGCTTATCCTTGAGTTCAAAGAGATACTGGAGTCGCGCATAGCCAACCGTAACTTCCACTTGCCAGTAATCAAACAAGGCATCGGAAGTCACTTTGACCATCTCCTTGCTTGCTTCATAATGGTCCTCTAAAAAGATAAAAGGATCACCATAATGTAAGTTGATGCTTTCAATATCATCTTTCTTGGTCCGGATGCGAATGTGCATTGTCTTGTCTTTATAAAGATAAGCATACTCCGACTCTGGTCTGTGGTAAATGGCTGTTAATTCCATTGTTCTGTCTCCTAGTTTACTTTTATTCATCTTGCTGCGCAAACGTTTTCATAATTGTGATTCTAGTATACTACTTTCGTATTTTATTTGCAAGGCTTGTCCGCAGTTTCGAGTGGTTTGATTTTGAGAATATAAAAAAGCAGCCAGTCTTACAACTTGCTACTTTTCAAATGATGATTTACAAATGTCTTTCTAACCATTCTATCTTTTTAAAATCCTTATTGTTATTGTGAACATTTCGATAAGAATCTTGGGAAGAAGCCTTGTAAATACTTAAATACTGTTCTAAACTTGGAACGCGAAACGTCATGTCCTCGAGATGAATCAAC
The DNA here is from genome assembly GCF_001812375.1 of Streptococcus sp. HMSC077F03. Classification (GTDB taxonomy): domain Bacteria; phylum Bacillota; class Bacilli; order Lactobacillales; family Streptococcaceae; genus Streptococcus; species Streptococcus oralis_S. Next base: position 182,719 of record NZ_KV808793.1, on the reverse strand, counting down.
TCTATATCTGATTCCGAAACTCCTGCAAAATCAGGTAAAGAATTGATACTTCCAAACTCAACACTCAGACCATCCTTTTGGAATTCATGCTCATGAATATCTATTAAGGCGTAGCCTAAGTGTTTCATCACTTTCATTATATTGTCCCAGTCATAAATTCTGAGATGATCAGGTGCTTCCCAACCTCTAGGGTCACCAGGCACATGAATGTCAATGTCAGACGGCCCCCATTCTTCATTTGAACGGTATTCAAACCCCAAAGATCCCATGAGCGTCGGAGTGATTCCGACTTGGTTTAAATGAGAACAAATTGTTCGAAATTCATCAAATAGAGAATTCATTCCTCCTCCAATCGTTGATATAGAACTAGATTTCATTGTAAAAAATAAACTAATTTCTACCTTCTACTCTTTCGGTTTTGAAAATACTTCTACTCGTTGAGCTAAGACTTTGATTTCTACAGGTAGGTTATCCGATTTATCGCCGTCAACATCTGACTCCAATTCACTATCTGAAGAGATCTTAATATTACGCGCTCTGATATACTCAATATTATCATTGCCGACAACATCTCCTTTTAGTAAATCAGGAATGACAGATAATTTTGAGAATATAGAAGCATCTTTTAGAATCAAAATGTTGGCATAGCCATCTTTGTCTTCTTCAAAGATTTTCTTATCAGCGAAGTAATTTGTCAAGAGAACCAAAACATGGCTAGCTTCACCAACATAATTTCCATTTTCTGTCTCAACCTTAATATTAAAGACCTGATCCGTCATGACAGATTTCATGGTATTTACAGCATAGGCAAAGATACCAAATTTTGTCTTATCCTCGATTTCAACATTGTGAATCGCCTCAGGCAGAGAGCCGATACTAAAGATATAACCAAAATAGTTCTCATTCGCTTTACCGATATCAATCTTGTTGGTTAAGTTAAAATCGAGTTCATCAATCGCACTATCGATGTCTTGATTGATTTCCAAAAGTTTCGTAATGAGGTTGCCCGTACCGCCAGGGATAATCCCTAACTTAGGAATGTAGTCTCTCTCAGCAATACCTGAAATAACTTCATTGACCGTCCCGTCTCCACCAAAAACAACCACTGCATCGTACTGCCCACGTGAAGCTTCCTCAGCAAAATGGGTTGCATCTAAGGCTTTTTCAGTAATTTTGGTTTCCACCTGCTCAAAATAATCTTTTGCCTTATTCTCCAGTTCGGTCTTATAATCCAAAGCCTTTTCCCCACCAGAGGTAGGGTTGATAATCAACATTGCTTTTTTCATTGATAATACTCCTTTAATAGTTACAAAAATTCTAGTAACTAATTATATCACTTGAGTTATGGAAACGCCATCCAAATGCTTGAAAAATCGAATCCACTAACTAGAATAGAGACGTTAATCTGTCAAATAAAACACTCAACTTTTAAAAATTCTTTAGACTTCTGTACGATATAGAGCTCTTCATCCTCTTGAGAGACTTTTCTAAACAACTCATTTGCCCTGCTCACTTCTCCTTTTAATTACCATTTTGTAACTCTTCTATTCCACAACTCTTCAAATATTGAAAAGTTTTATCATAATAATCCCTGTTTCTTGATGAATCTTCTTCTGAACCTTCAGGAACATATATAACCAATCCCTGTCTTGCTCTGGTTAACAAAACTCGATAAGCGTTTTTCATGTATCTCTGTCTTTGTTCCTGATTAACATGATTCCACTTCGTGCCTCTAAATTTAAAATAATCAAAACCTTCAGTTGTATATCTAAAATCAGCATCCCATGCTAGTATTGCATAATCAAGCTCTAAACCTTGCACTTTAAATTCAGACGCCGCCACCTCTAAATAATATGAAGAGTCAACACTCTCTTTTCCATTCAAAAACCACCCTACATGATTTATATCTGATGGAACCCATATACCTTCAGCTCGCAATCTTTTTCCTTCTGAGCTTGCTAAAAGTCCATATCTTTCTGTTCCACGAGCCTGATCTTTCACCCATTTTTTCGCTAATTCAAAATTCCGTGTCAGAAAAATTGGATATGATTGTTCAAGTTCACAAAAGATATTTCGTGCTTCTTGTGTGCTTCCATCTAACAACAATTTCACAAAAAGCGCTAATTTTTCGCTTCTAAATGAGCGTAACGAAATCCCTAAATGTAAATCGGAAATGCTATGATACTCTCGTCCATGCAATAATGTTACGATATCTGAATTTCCAACGTATTCTGTATCTGTAATTTTATCCGAAAGATATATCTTCCAATCTGGATAATTATCTGCCAAAGTTTCAAACCAATCTTTAATTCCTGCTTCTCCGTTATAAATTTCTTGTCCCCCACCCACAAGACAAACTATAACAGCCCAATCTCTATGTCGATCCATAATACTTATCAAAAAATCAGGTTCTGACTGATTAAAATTGGGGATTCCTTTTTTCCGCTTCATAAAATCAGTGAGTGACTTTTTGTTCCATGCTCTTTGAGCCTCATCAAAAATTGCTACCTTTTCTACTGGTGCCATATTCGTACTCAAAGCTTCATCTCTGAACTTATGAATAATTTGAATGAAGGCTTTCGTTTCTCGAAGGGCACTTTTCTTAGTTATGCCTTCTCTCTCTACACGATCTATTGCGAGCGCATTTTGCAAAACATCAACCAGTGGACCATTTCCTGAAAGAAAAACAGCATGCTCATTTTCATTAAAATGATGGCGTTCGTTTGCTATATTCAAGCCAGCAAGTGTTTTTCCAGCACCAGGTACTCCTGTAACAAAACATATTGCTTTTTCATTGTTCTTCTTACATCGATCGATTACATTAGAAATTGCATCTGTCGTTATAGATAAATTCTTTACACCAGCATCATTCCTAGAAATATCTTCAACACCATGTTTTCTATACAATGCCTGAGCGGCTTCAATTATGGTAGGTGTTGGGGTATATCTAGAATTCATCCACTCCTTTGCAGATAACGGTTTGTCATTAATTCTTGAAATAGTTTCTTGAATAGTACTTCCAATATTATTTTCATTACAAAAGAGTGTGTTAAGAATATTATCTGTCCTATAATTATACTCATTCTGTTTTTCTGTCGCCTTCGTTGAAACGTTAATCGGGACAAGATACCTAGTCCTACTTTTATCATGAAAATATTTCAAATCCAACGCATAATCCATTACCTGGTCTGTGGTAGATTTCTTGTACTCTTTATCACCTACCTTAAACTCTAACAGAAAAATAATTCCCTCTATTAAACATATCACATCTACTCTATGTCCCATTCTTGGTATAGTATATTCGAAAATAATCTCACCCTGAGAAAATTTAATTAATTGCTCCTTCAGAATTTGAATCTCAGATCTCCAAGCCAACTTTTGGAGATCTGTAGTCTCAAACTCATTATTAATCAATAATTTGCTGAGAACAGACTCATCATCCTCTAATATAAAGTTGGTTATAGAATCAAAATAATATGCTCTTCGACTCATAAGTATCTCCTTAGTCCTTTGATAACGCTTTATTAAGCTGGTAGGCTAATTTTTCTGCTATTGCTTTTGCCATTATAGGCGGTACTGCATTTCCTACCTGCTGATATTGCTTATCTTTTGTTCCCAAAAAAACAAAACTATCTGGAAAGGTCTGTAAACGAGCTGCTTCTCTTATACTCACAGCTCTGTCTTTTGTAGGATGTACCCACATTGATTTACGCACATTAACAACGGTACCCGACGGCTCATCATATTTTAGACGAAGGTAGATCGTGTTCTGTGTTCTTGTAACATCCGTATAGGTGTTTGTTTTCATTTCTTCCGATAAAGAATGAAAATTTTGTCCTTGTTCTAACGCTTTAAAACGCTCCATAGCTGTTGGTGTTGTTTTCGTTATAATATGATTATACAATATCTTAGAATCTCGAAGAGTCTGAGCTAAATCACTTAAATCAGTTTTAGCTTGTAGCTTTATGCCATTTTTATCATCGGATACATTATAGACTGGCTCAACATCTTCTAAATCTTGGATAGCGTCTGCAACCGTCCTATATGGACCGTCTTTATATTTTCCTTCTGGAAGTTTAACCTCATTTGCAATATCTTTACGGATACCCATTACAACAAAACGCATTCTTTTTTGTGGAGCTCCAAATTGAGTTGCGGATAGAACATCTTCCGTAATAACATATCCATCGTCATCATCGCTCCTCTGCAACTTTGCCTTTAAATAATCAAAAATAGCAAATGAACGTATATTTGCAATTAGTCCTTTATTGTCGGTATAGCTATCAACCACAATATCGTTTTCATATATCTCCTGCGCCTTACTTATCATTCTTTGGTACATAATTGCCGGTTCAATTAGTGTCTTGATCTGAGATTCTTCTATTTTTCCAGCGTAGTAATCCAGCATTGCATTAAACGCAACATTATCAGCGTTGAGAATGAAATCATCTTCATTTTGCTCGGTGTGCTTTTCTGATATTTTTATCAAACGCGGTCTGTGCTTTTCCAATACATCTTTAAATTTGGTTACATTCTTAGACGCTTTATAGATGACGTTCAATTCGAGATAATCAAAATCATCCCATTTATATCGAGCAATTTCTTGCTCAGACTGCACAACATTAATCGCCCCATCAAACATAAACTCAGCATCCAGTAAAGCCAACTCCGTATTAGCAGTTTCAATCACATTCCTATCCACTAATTCTAGGTCATCCTCACATAAGTAGAATCTATGAACATCTGATCTAAGCATACTCACATTTTCCATTACGAATGCTTTTGGTCTTAATTCCAAGATTGCTCTAATATACTGTTTCACCAGGGAATTATTCTGACTAATTGCATGATTCTTTTGCCTATTTGCATTAGAAAATCCCTGACAAGGCGGTCCTCCAATCACAACATCAATATCGCCATATTTTTCTTTTATTTCTGCATAGTTAGCATCTCTAACATCACCAAATACAGCTACTCCCGGATGATTTTTCTTATAGGTTTCCTGCATTGCAGGATTAAATTCATATGCAACTTTTATATCGAATTTTTTTGTTTGCATAAATCCCAGGCTCAATCCTCCGGCACCTGCAAACAAATCTATTGTATTAAACATAGTTCCTCCATCTTACGCTTCAGTATTAAAGCCTTCTTCGGAGGCTTTGCGCAACAATGCAAGTAAACGTTTGCATTGATATGTATTTGGTATTTTAGCAGGCATTTTACATGCAATCGCTAATGCAGACACATCTGTAGGTGTAACCATATGATTTCTAACAACAAACTCCGATAATCGCATCCACATTTCTACAGGATAATTAACAACCGTTGTCTGTGCCTGAATTTCATTTACAACCTTTTGCTCTTTCTTAGCGGATTTCTGTGCAACCTTCTGTTCATCGATAGTAATTAAACAGTTCTCAATATCTTCAGGAATATCAATATGTATCTTCTTTACATCTTCCCAACAATCATTTCTCTTACACCACTGAGTAACGTTTGCGACTTTTCTTGACGGATCAGTTATTCGTAGAAGGACCAACTCTGCCAATGCTATTAAAACTGTACCCACTTGTTCAGGCACACTCTGCCTATTCCATATCAACATCAAATCAAGTTCTTGTCCTTGATATTGGCTATGTAACAATCTTCTAAATTGTGCCAATGTGTAATATATGATATTTGCACGGTATCCACCCTCGTACCAAGGCTGTTTTGGTATAGTCTTCTCTAAATATTGGAACAAAAGAATCAAGGCTGCAGTAGTTTGGAAATATCTCTCATTAAACTGTTCCTCATTTGCATTCCATTGCTCATCAATGTAATCTGCAAACGAATTAAAATTGGTCTGCGCACCCTTACTTACAACCTGAGGGAATCCTCTCCATGTATTCTGAACCTTTGCAAGATCTGTTTTCTTAATTACCTTATTTTTAGGATGTAGCAACTCAAATTGTTTTTTCTTTGCAGGTGTCAAGCGCATTTGTTCTTGCAGATATTGTCCTCTTGCTCTTTCATAAAACCATTTCGTTTCATACTGTGCGCCTTCAGATGCCGGTGCAAATAAGTGTCTTGATATTTGTTCCATACGACGATGAAATGGATGAGATGCAAAAAAGTCTGCATCACTAACCTTATTCTGACTGTTTGATGATCTAGAAATATTTCTGATCAACTCGTCTGACTCTTCTGGTGTTGATTCATCAATTGAAGTCAATTTCATTTGCACAAAAATAGATGACAAATCTGCTTTGTCTTTATATCTTGCATTTGAAATAGAGGCCGTTGTCTGTCCACCATTAATAATCTGAAAATCTCTAACAAATGTGATAAATCTTCCATGGTTTGTATCCTCTATCTCAACATCCATTGCAGTTGCTGATATACCGTTATTAAACGCAAAAAACATCTGCGGATTGTTCAAGATAGTACCTCTTATTTTCTTATTGACCGCCACTTTAGTAGATAAGAATGATCTGACATTTCCCTCCAAAAGTTTACTTCCATACTTGTCATATATATCAGCCAAAACAGTTCCAGGAATTACTCCCAGATAGCTACTGTACTGTTCTGTAGACGCTGAGCTAGCTTCTATACACGGAATACCTTCACCACAATATTCCTTAAAGTCAATCTCAATAATCTGACGGCCTTGATCTGAACAACAGACTCTGAACAAACGATCAATATCCCATATCTGACCTTCTACCGGAATAGAATTATAGTCATCAATTTCTACGGCCTTTATAGCAGCACTCATATCTGCATCGGTAAATACAAGAAAACGATATTTACGAATCGCCTTTTTGTTATACCTTAAAAGATCTACTAAGTCTGCACATGGTGTACTCATCTCTATTTCTTGATATAAATTAGTTGTCAATGCTGCGTCAAGAAATTTCATAAGCAAGCCAAAATCCTTATTCGCAGCTGTTCCGGTAAGTCGGCGTTCCAAATCATTACCATCAAAATCCGCAATAATAAGATTCATCGTATTATCGAATTCATCGTATACATAACCGTCTACTCTATAATTACTACGCCCACTTTTGCCTTTATAAAAAGACGGTGTGAAATCTGATAACGCCTCAGCATCAATTAGATACTGCGCCATATTATCTACAAAGGATGCACATGACCCTTCTCCTGTAACTGCTGCAGCAGTTTTTATACTCTCTATAAAATCTTTTTTAAATTCGGTAGAATCCATGCTAACATCCTCCCATTTTCGTTACTTTTCCCAGCTTTTTATGCTAGGGATATCTATCTGATAAACAGCATTCGTTATTTCTGTCGGAACATCAACTCTCCGTATTCTCGGAAATGATTCATTTACAGTGTATACTTGCTTTGATGACATACTAAAATGCTGTTTATCATATTCTTTCATGTCAATATAACCTGCAGCGCCAAGTTTTAATATTAGCTCATCTGGATTTTCGCCGTGTCGTGAAATCAACTCTATTACCTCATGAACCAATCCATATAACGTGAATGATTTTGGTTGATCCGGTGCACATTTATCGATACGATAAATAACCAATTCTCCTTCATCATTTCTATCTAATTGCTCAACAGAAGAAATTGATATTTCTGAAGATGAAGCACCTGTAGATTTAATCTCATGCCAACAATCTGCATATACAAAATCTTGATCTGCTCCTTCTGAACCAACCCAGCCTGCTAAAGCAACAGACGGTAGCATTCCATTTTCTATCTTTTCCTGCAGGAACAATAACTCTCCAATGAGACCTTTCTGTGTATTACTACCTAATACCGCATTGCTTTTATGGTCTAATAGTTTTAACCATGCGTTATATCTGCGCAATACCTTAAGCAATGCAATATCATCAGTTTCTACATTGGAATACTCGATAATATCTCCTGCCATTGTTATGAAAACATCTTCCTGTTTTCGATCCATCAATGTAAAGGAAATTGCATATTTTCCATCCTTCCTCTGATTACATGAAGCATCGATACATTTTGACGAATCTATTTTTTTAATTGCCTTTTGGCTCACTATTACGACAGACTTATGCTCCGGCGTTGCATATCGAACATACCACTCAAGCGGATGCTTTACAGATAATTTCAATGCTCCGCCAGAATAGTAATTAATAGTATTCCACTTTTCTCTTAATTCATTTTCTTTACCACTCATTACATATCCTCATTGTCATCATAATTATCATAAACATCCACCCAATTTCGCAACTCAATTAAGTTAACCTTATAATTTGCAGTTTCAGTGGAGCCACTAGTGTTAGGGAATCCCACTCCTAACGCAAATAAAAATTCAGGTAAATCTTTATTCTCAGACTTTGAATAGTCGGCTTGTATTATATGTAGCATTAAAATAGGATCTCTGTTGGCTATCAAATACGCTTTGTCCGGAATATTTTTCTTATTCTCATTTCCTGGTATGTTTCTATATGCTTCTTCCGCATATTGAATCTCTTTTTTCGTTAATCCAATTCGTGTGCATCCACCAGCTCCAACACGTAACTTAGTACCACTCACACTGATCATTTTCTTATCAGCTAAAATTTTTCTTTTTTCTGTCCCTTCGATCTCTAATATTTCTTCACCACACTGCAACGTCTCATCGTATGGAATACCAGTTCCAGATTTTATCAATACTACATCCCATCCATTGCTCCAACGATGACTCTCTATAAATTCCGCAAGTGCCCTACCATTGAAACTCAAATGCCATGGATTTGTCTCGAAATCTAACAATAATTGAGCAATATTATCCCCAGAAACATTTTTCCAGTAATAATGTCCTCTCGTACGCTCTTCATCAAAAAATCTATCTCCAATACTACTCAATGAATTTACAAAATTCTTGAATGCTGTCTCATTTGAAGCCAAAATGTTTTTTGATGCTTTTAATCTAGGTGTCTCAAGTAAATTACCAGAGACTGTAACAGGACACGTCAAATCAGTTGCTGTACGCATTTTGTTTCGCGCGGTCACGATTAATGCGCCAGGATCTTGTCGAACTTTCAGTCCAAAGTCTCTAGGAGTTTGATTCGCGTTTCTCATTTTCGAGATTTCTTCTTTAAGTTCAACTGTTGCTCTAGTAATTTGTCCGTACCAATCGATTGCTTCTGGTGTCATCCATACCTTTGCAACATCCCCATAGTTTGGTCTATATCCGAACCAACGCCCCATCTGCAACAAAGTATCATACATCTTTGTATTACGATGGAAATATGTTACGCCAAGCCCCTCTAACGTCAAACCTCTAGACATACTATTTCCACCTACTGCAATCACTCGTAAACCATCATTTTTATGATTAAAATAGTCTAAGCTTGCAGCACCAGTTTTCATATTTACCGCACGAACTTCAATAGGGGAAATTGCCTTATGCAAATAATTTTTAAGCAAGTTTTCCCATTCTATTCCCACAATTCCGCTCAAATGGTACTTGTCCCAAACAACATGCATTGCTTTTATGTTTCTGATTTTTTCACTTTGAGAAAGTGGTAATTTAGCATAGTTTCTAACATCCGATTTTACCTGATCTAACCAAACATTCAACATTTCTTGTATCTGATTTTGAACATTGGTATAAAGGCTTATATGTACCATCATAGATCTATGTTCTGTAAGATCACCTCTATAGTCACGAATTGCATTTAGCAACAAGAAATAATATGCGGCTTCATATAGATCCCCCGGTAAATCTTCTACCACAAAGTCTTTTTTATGTTTCGGAGGGAAGCACGCTTCTAACTCTTCTATATCAATCTCTTGGAGCATGTGATCGCTATCAGAATTTTCACCAAATATCCTATCCGCGCCAATATAATTAGTAGGAGCAGACAGCGCATAAATAAAATCAGCTGGAAAGAGATCATCGTCTTTTTCCGGATCAATAAAAATATTTGCAAAAGGCGTTGCTGTAATACCTAAATAAGTAGTTTTACTGAATAAATTCAATAAACGTCTGATACAGTCATTAATTGCAGCAGGCTGAGAATCTTCGTCTTTCGTATTAACTGATGCGTTGTCAGCCTCATCATCAATTAGCATAAGCGGAAGATCAATCTGTCCGGCGGCATTTTGCGTATTATTATCTGACAGCCACTTGATTAAGTTATTCAAAATCCTTTTATTCTTCTTCACCACTAAAATAACAGGACAATTAACATTTTCGATGCCCAAATTATTGTTTCTCAGAATACCGCTATCAAAATCTTTAGTTACAGAAGTAAACGCAACGATTTTTTTATCTGCTCCATATCTTCCTACTCCGACCGGCTGATTCTTTATACCCTGTTCAGCTTTAGGATCCAGATAATATTCGCTCTTTCTTCCGGTGCATTCGGCATCTAATCTTTCCTGTGTTTGCTTACGTAAGTTCTCCTGCATACCAGCTAAAACAATAATAATTCGATAACCAGTATCTGCTGCTTTATTGCAAATAGCTGTGTAATTAGCTGTTTTACCAGACTGCACATCACCAAGCACCAGCCCTTTTATTGCAAAATGATCTTCTGATGGATCGCCACATAAATCTAATATTTCATCAGAAACTTTTCCTAGATTTGTTGTAACTCTTGGATTCCAATGTTTAATTTCTTCCAGGTACTTCTTGTATCTATTCCAAAAGAAGAAATCGAAATCTGCTCTCTTAGAAGGCAACCAGGACTGATGCCCGTTATTACGATCGTTAATATATACTCCTACATCCATCCGGATGACTAATGATTGCTTGAGTCTAGAAATTATCTCTGTGAATTCATCATCTGAAACTGGCATAATAGGTGCATTTGTATTTCTTAACAACGTTGCTTTCTCCAAAAATTCATCTTCTGTAGGTGGAACTTCCTTATAAAGATTGTTAACAACTGCGGAAATTAAACTTTCTAATTGTTCGACATTTGGATTAATCATTTTTCAAAATCTCCTCCTTAAGTTTCTCTACTATATCAAGATGTGACGAATATGGATCAATACAAGCAATGGCATCAAGCAGATTACATTTTTCTTGCTTGTCAGCACACATCGTAATCATTTCCTGTAGTGATTTTACTATTTCTACATCTGACTGCTCATTATCATTGATAATTTGCTCATCATTATTCAAATCCACATATAATTGATTAAGTGGCAATCCCATCTCAATCTGTTGCAACAATGCATTTAACGACACCTCTATATCGGGATATGCTTTAATCATTTGCTGTACAAGTGGATGCTCGCGATTAACTTCATAATAAAATCCGCCTTGCTTATTTTTCATGCGATCCCACACGTGGGTTTCGGTATCGCTTACTTCTTTTTTCCCTCTAAAGGTCCACGTTCTTTTACTCCGCTCAGCAATTTGATTAATTATTATCTCCAAATTCTTTCTAACTTCTGCTGGAGGCAATGCGGACGACTTTTTTATGTCCAGAGTCCACAGATCATCTAACGTGTTTGGAATATCAACACGAATTCTTGCAAGTTTTGATAAATCTCCTTGCCGCATCATTCTGAACCAAGTACCCCAAACCAACAATCTTTTGTTTCTGTATACATAAAACCCTTGTTGTTTTCGAAGTCCATCCTTCCCACCAAGCATTTTAATTTCATCTGATGTCAGCTTAGATATGTGAGGAAGAATATAAGGTCGTACTAATATTTTATTGCCCTGAATAACTAATGTTTCATCATCCATGGCTTGAACGCTTTTCTCCGTCAAAAAGGGATCTATTCCTTTTATTTTTTCTCCATTAATTGACAGTTTGAGTTTTGTGATCCCTGATTCACCTGCTAAGTATCGGTGGTAAACAAGAGAAATATGATCTCTGACCCTATCAATTTTACGTCCTAACGATAGTTCAAAATTAATCTCGCCAGCCTTGAGACGATCTAGTTTTTGCCAGACTACTAATGTTCCTGATTCGTTTTTTATCAATTCGTCAAACTGAGGTATTTGCTGAATATCTTCTTCATCAAGAATGTTTAAAGACCAATCTCCTACTTCTGTAACATGATCTATATCCCATTGACGTCCCTCCAAATTATCTCCTTGCTTAGAAATAACAGTCAGACATCTACACTGAGATAAAGACGCTGTTTTTAATCCCAAACCAAAACGCCCTAAATCTTTTTTATCTCTTTCTTCTGTCGGATTCTTACTTCCGTATTGCATAGCAATATCGATTTCTTCCTCTGCCATTCCTTTTCCATTATCAAGAATTGCAATATATGAACCATCTACCGGGAAAAAATATATATCAACATTTTTTGCGTTTGCTGCAATACTGTTATCAATAATATCAGCCACTGCTGTCTCAAGTGAATATCCAATTGCTCTAGTTGACTCTATTAAAGTAGGGGCATATGGTGGTAAATTTTTTGTTCTCATTTTTAATTCCTTTATCAATCATTCTTATAGATAACTTTTTATCGATTATCTACGTTGTCGTCTAATAAAACATCTTGAACAACCAATGATATTTAGTTATCTCAGATCAAAAAGTAAAGATCACTCATAAGTATATCTACATTAACATCTATAGTTCTATCTCGCCTTACTATTGATGTTGAACTAATAGCAACTTTCTTCTTAAGATCAGTTATATTTGTACCTATGTTACCATTGCTATTATAGATGATGTTACCAATGAAAAAGTTTCAGATTTAATCCACTTTACTCTTTATATTTTTCTTAGCATTCTTTAATAAAATTTGTTTGCAGAGTTCAAAGCTCTAATGAAGCTTTGAAGCGTCTCGCCTAGAAATGTAAAAGTGAAATATTTAGCTGAGCTTTATCTTCAAAGATATATACTCACAAGGAACTTTTGTTGACTATTGCATTTCTTCCAGCTCTTCTTCCATATATCCCTCTACATCTTCAATCTCTACAAACATTGGATCTAGGTGACACAAGAAGTGCCAATCTTTGATTCCTTTTTTTCTATAGAGAATCGCTTCGCCATCTTCACTTCCGAAATAGCTTCTATCTACTTCATACCCTTTGCTTTCTAAGAAAGCTTTTGCCTTGTGGAAGTTTTTTTCTCTTGCTTCGATATAGGCTATCACTTCATAGTTATTGACGACATACGCATCTACTTTTGTAGCTCCTTCGATTACTTTATTGTTTTTAAGGGACAGATTCGAAATTTCTTTCCAAATGATCTCAACATTTTTCTCAGGGTCAAACGAAAATCTAGATAAAGGGACGATATTTCCATTGAAGACAATTTCCATATAATCCGGCAAGTGTTTAGGATTAACATACTCTACTTTAAAACCATCTTCATTTTCTAGAGTATATCCAGGGATTTGAGCTACAAAGGCTTTCCCTTCTTCTAAAGTCTCAAATACGACTAAATCCTTTGAATAATTGTTTTGGTACAATTCTAATAGATACATCATTAATCCTTCCGATATTTGAAAAACCAACCAAGATTTAAGCAACTTACAACCTAATTATCTATCCTTAGTATACACATGTATTACATAACGAAGATATTTAACTAAAGATTATCCAGGATCAACATCTATAGAAGTTATTTTGTAACCATCATTATTGTATAAAAATTCTAATTGTAGGGTTAAATCTACTAATTCAGAATCGGAGGTCATCTCATATTCAACAACAAAGCCAGTTTGATCATTAAATTCATAAACTTGTAGTTGGGAGTACTCATAATTCGGATGGAAATTACAATCTACACCATATTCATCAATTTTATCAAAATCATTTAATTGTAATGAATCGTCAATATATTCAAGTAACTCTCTTGCATCATCAACTTCTGAACCATCAACACAATCCAAAATATCTCTATAATTATTTAGATGAATTGCTCTTAAAATCTTTTTAAGTATTTCAATTACTTTTTCTTCATCTAGGTAGTTTTCTTTGTACTCAAAATCATCGAATATTCCCATGATAATACTTCCTTTTTGTAATCAACTTTAAATCTTATAAATATTAAAAATGTTTCACTAACAAACTCACACACTCAGTGGTTCGGACTTACCGTATCATCCGTGAAAAAACAATCCTCACGAAATAAAGGAAAATCCTTCGTTTTGATATTGTTCCATTCGTAAACTGAATCTACAATGTCTCCAACTATTGCTCCTAGCATCCGTTTCCTCCTTATGGCATATCAGATTCGTTACACATTTCTAATGAGTCACTCTTTAAAAATGGCACCACCAAATCAATCCACTCATAAGGTAGGTAAGCTGATAAATAGCTGTGGTTATAGCCCTTTGCTTCATACAAAATTGTATTTGAATGTAGCTGATGAAATAATTTCGCTGATTCTTTCACACAGTTCAATTCTTTTTCACCATAGATATACAGAACCTGAGCCTTGCTAGCAGAAATCATATCCTTTGGCTTGTAATACCCCATATAGGTTTTGTAAATAGTCACTAATGTTTTGATAGGCATTCTTGGCAAATCCTCCAAATAATAAGCTTTTATTTCCTCTGGATAAGCCAGTTTAGGATAGAGTTTGTTCATCATGCTTAACTGAAGTTTGCAAGAGAATTTATTGAACATCAGTTTACCAAATAGAGACACTAGAAAGATGCTGATTTTAGCTAACCTTGGTTGAGGAATACAGAGGCTTCCATCTATGATGGCCTTCTCTGCAATTTCACTGTCTAAAGACAAAAGCTCCATGGCAATTTGACCACCAAGTGAAACACCACCGATTGCAAACAATTTCCCACCACAGTTTGCTTTGATATAGTCTAGAATCTCCAAAGCAGAATCTTCAGTAGAAACATAATCAAGTTGATATTCCTCGCCGTGGCCATTCAAAGTGGGTAGAATAATACGGTATTCTTTTGACAAGATTCGTGCTTGACGAAGATAATTCCACCAAGAACTGCCACCACCATGTATCAGTAAAATAGGAGGCAAATTCTTATCACCAAACTCATGGAATTTCATGTTTAAACTCCTTACTGTAGGACTTTCACTAGATACACCTATGTTTAATCAGCTCGTACAAGCAGTGATACCGCATCAACATGGTATGTCTGCGGAACTCAAAAGGTTCGGGCAACCTTTTGAGGATTAGCTACGTTTCACTAACAAGCTTACACACTCGACGTGATGCGTTTGAGGAAAAAGATCCACCGGCTGGACTTTCTTCAACTCATATCCCAATTCTTGGTAGAGTTTGATATCACGCGCCATGGTTGCGACATTGCAGGAGATATAGGCAATACGGTCTGCTCCTGTTTGAGCGCTTGCTTTGATAAAGCTCTCGATCAAGCCCTTGCGTGGTGGGTCGACCAATATAACGGTTGGTTGAATACCTTCCTTGAGCCAATTCTTCATAGCATTTTCAGCTGTATCACAAACATAATGGGCATTGATGATATTATTTAAGGCAGCATTTTTCTGGCTGTTCTCAACCGCTTCTGGAATCACTTCAACACCGTAGACTTCCTTGACATGTTTGGCAACGGACAATCCAATCGTTCCGATACCTGAATAAGCATCAATAACCACGTCATCTTCTTTTAACTCCGCAAAGTCAATGGCTGTTTGATAGAGTTTCTCTGCCATTTGAGTATTAACTTGGTAGAAGGCTGGTCCAGCGATTTGGAAGTCATTCCCCAACATTTGGTCGGTAATATAGTCTTGACCATAAAGAGTCTTCCACTCCTTACCAAAAATCGCATTGGTATTCTGGTCGTTGATATTTTGCATGACAGACACAATCTCTGGGAACTGCTTGATGACTTGTTCAATCAATTGGTCGACACGAAAAACTTTCGGACGAGTTGTTACTAAAATCACCATGATTTGTCCTAAATAATGACCTCGACGCACCACAAGGTTCCGAATCAAGCCAGACTGTTCCTGTTCGTCATATGGTTTTAAATCAAAACGACGAAGCAAATCGCGTAGAACTACCACAACTTGGTCAATGACAGGATCCTGAATAAAGAAATCTTCAAGAGGCATGAGGTCATGCGAATTCTTACGGAAAAAGCCAGTTTCCAAGATACCATTCACTCGACGAACGGGCACCTGTGCCTTATTTCGATACTTAACAGGATTCACCATACCAAGTGTTTCAGCAACTTCTACATCCGAAATTCCTGCAATCTTGTAAAGACTATCCTTGACTTGCTTGGTTTTAAACTTGAGCTGCTCTGGATAGGCAAGATGCCCTAAATCAGCGATACCTGAGCGTAGATAAGCTAGGTCAAGGTCTTGGTTACGATGTGGAGAGTAAGTAAGGTATTCTTCAACTTTTCCATAGCCAATCTTTTTATTGATTTTAAGGACACGCATAAGGATTTTCTCAGTTGGTAAAGCATTTTCTACAAAGAAAACCAAACCATCTACCATAGCAACCCCTGCACCTTCATGAGTCAAATCAACAATTTCAACTTCTACAATATCATTTTTCTTTAGCATATTTTTCACTTTCTATCGGCCGACAAAAAAAGACGGCAACATTTCTGTTACCATCTATTATATCATGAAATGACCTAAGCACCAAAACTCTTGAAGAAGTTGACAATGGCTTGCCAAAGGGAGCTAAAGAAGTTGCCCCCGTCTTCTAGCGCTTTATTGGCATCAAAGTTGAGGTTGATATTTTTAAAGCTATCTCCAGCTTGAGAGACAATGCTTTCCTTGAGGTCATTTAGGGTTTTAGTGAAATCAGCATTGTTCAAAATGTCACTCTTTGAGAGATTGAGGGCAAAATTGATAATGATATTGACCTGGTTTCCTGTTATAACCTGATCGAGTTTGTAGTTTTTTAGTGTGTCTTCTACAATTTTGCGAACATCTTCTTCTGTCAGATTACCTTTGGCTTCTTTTGCTTTTGCGATTCCTGCCTTGATATCTGCCAAAGCGACATTGAGTTTATTGGCATCGTAGCCTGATTTGTCCTTGTTTTCAGCATTAATATCGGATAAGGCTTTTAGCTCCTCTTGGGCCAAGTCTTTATTGGCTTGCGGTACTTTGGCACCATTGGCCTCTAACGAATAGTAAATCCCTGCTAGGGCGCTCTCTCCTGTAACTGGAATAGGAGCTGCAACTGTGATTTTGGCATGCTCCACTCCCAGCGTCACTGCTGCGTTACGGTACATATCCTGCGTCACCTTGGTGATATTTTCAGGCGTTTCAATCTTGACTTCTAGAGGCGACTTATCACCTAGCTTTTGAATCTTAGCTGAAGAATAGAGCTGTAGACTAGCATCATTAGCCACATTCATAATTTTCGAATAGATATCAGGTGTCATAGTTTTGATATCTTTGGTGTCTTTTGATGCGTCATAGCCAAGTTTGCTAAGAGTTTGATTTTTCTGGTCTTCAGATAGAGAAGAACCTAGAACATATTCAGGTTGTACATAGGTTTCATCGATTACTTTTTGAACATCGGTTGCTGCGTGGACACTCGTCATAGCTGTTGCGGCCCACAATACTGCAGCACTTGTTAGAAAGAATTTCTTTCTCATGGGATATTCCCTCCTTTACCTTTCTAGGTTAATAAAACAATCTTAAAGAAAACTTATAGTGAAAAAACACCTGGTCAAACCAGATGTTTAGAAGAAATTAAAGAATTTCATGATATAGAGATTAAAGCGAACCTGTCTCGAGTAGTAATAATTTCCACCATTTTCATAGAGTTCTGCACCATGAAAGATAGAAATTGGGTTGATGTAGGTGTAGGTCTTCCCTGTAGTATTACCTAGGATTGGAGCGACCGTTTCTCGGGAGTAACGCTTGGCTAGGGCCAAAGTATTTTCCTTACCATTCTGAGCAATGAAGTCGATATAGGCAGGTCCAAAATTATAGGCTTGAACAGCGGTCCAGACATCTACTCCTTTGCTCTGTGCCAAATAGAGGTTATCTGTTAGTGTCTGTATCCCTTGGCGAATACTAGAGGCATCGTCTTTGATGGTATTGGTAGCGCCACTAGCAGACTCACTAGACTGCATGACATCCCGCTCTTTTCCCTTTGTTTCGGTATAAATCATAGCGAGCACCAACTCTTCATTGGCTGGAGTATCTCTTTCGCTCAAGATTTCTCGAACCATGGGTTGGTAGGTCATGACTTGTTTAACATCCTGATGGATATGATAAGCTTTGTATCCTGCGAAAAGGAAGACTGCTAGCACAAGCACTCTTCTTATAAATTTAAACATTATTTACTTTGAATATCCTCGATATTTTTGATTAAGATAGAATAGGTTCCATTGTCATTTTGGATAAACTCGACCGATTCCGCATCTTGATAGACGTTATTGGGAACGATGAGCTCAATTCCATTTGACAAGGAAAGTTTTTGGTTTTCAAATTTCTTTAATTGGCGACTGGCATCAATTTCATCAAACTGGACTGGTTCTGGTACAGCTTCCTTGACCTGGTCGATAAAGCTCAAACGAGCTGTCAGATTGTTATCAAAAAGGTCGTTAGCCAATTTTTCAGGTGACAGTTCATTGCTTTCTTCCAGATTGTTGAAAATCGCTGATTTGACCTTGGATTGGAATTGAAAATCATCTGTGTTAAAGGACTCTGCAATTCTCTGAGCCGTTTTTTCCAATTCCTTGATCGATTTCTTTGGTGAAATCTTGGGAGCAACAGCTAGGAGATTTTCTGAAAAATAATTCAAGAAAGTCCCATTATACTTGATGCGTTTTTCGATGAGATGGTACTTGCGACTTTGAAGATTGACCACCAAGGCCTCATCAGCCCCCGTTCCAAATCCAGGTAGGTTATTCTGAGTCAGCTTGATTGGGTTATCAACTTCTCCACCAAGGTGAGTCAAGGTCTCACGTAGAGCAATTCGCAAAAAAGCGAAATGTTCAACGCCTTCTTTAGAAAACTGAACAAAAACCAAGTCATTGGTCTTGAGATTTTCAGAAATGCTGAACTCCTCTTTCCAGAGATTAGCCAGTGTTACTGATGTCTCCAACAAATCGTCTGTGATGTGATTGAAGAAGGGATTTTCTTCTTCGAAAATCCCAGTCTTTGCTTCATCTGAATACACGCGTTCGATTTTTTTGCGCAAGTATTCTTCGATTTTTGGAGTGATATTGAGAAACTTATCCGCTAGAAACAACTCAGTATCGTCTGGGCTGAACTGATGGATAATGGCTTTCTTAATATAAATGTCCATAAAAGTTTTAGTCCTCGTATAATGGGAAGGCATCTGTCAACGCTTTGACTTCACTTCTCACTTCTTCTAAGACAGCCTCATTTTCTGCATTCTTAAGGGTTTTAATGATGAGTTCAGCCACTTTACGGCTTTCTTCTTCACCAAATCCACGTGCAGTGATGGCTGCTGCTCCGATACGAATTCCACTTGTCTTGAATGGTGACAAGGTTTCGTATGGAATTGAGTTTTTATTTAGGGTAATATTGACTTCATCCAGCAAGTTTTGAGCAACTTTTCCGTTTTCTACAACCTTAGTTACATCCACTAGGAAGAGGTGATTTTCAGTTCCTCCAGAAATGATACGGAAATCAGGGTCTTGCAAGAAGACTTCAACCATAGCCTTGCTGTTTTTGATGACATTAGCAGCATATTCCTTGAAAGCCGGATCCAAAACTTCTTTGAAGGAAACCGCCTTAGCAGCGACAACGTGCTCCAAAGGACCACCCTGAATACCAGGGAAAATAGCTGAGTTGATTTTCTTAGCTAGGTCCTCATCATTTGTCAAAATCAAACCACCACGCGGTCCACGAAGAGTTTTGTGGGTCGTTGTTGTAGTGATATGAGCGTATGGTACTGGGCTTGGGTGAAGTCCGGCTGCCACCAAACCAGCGATATGGGCCATATCGACCATAAGCTTAGCCCCAACAGCATCTGCGATTTCACGGAATTTTGAGAAGTCGATAATTTGAGAATAGGCTGAAGCACCCGCTACGATTAGTTTTGGTTTTACTTCTTGGGCTTGTTTCAAGATAGCATCAAAGTCCAAGAGTTCCGTTTCAGGATCAACACTGTAAGAAACAAAGTTGTAGGTTTGACCAGAGAAGCTAACTGGAGCTCCGTGGGTCAAGTGTCCACCTGCAGACAAATCCATCCCCATAACGGTATCACCTGGCTCAATCAAGGCCATGTAAGCCGCACAGTTGGCTTGGCTTCCTGAGTGAGGTTGGACATTGGCGAATTTAGCACCGAAAATTTCTTTTGCACGTTCAATAGCTAGAGTTTCTACCACGTCTACTACATCGGTTCCACCATAATAACGGCGTCCTGGGTAACCCTCGGCATATTTGTTTGTCAAGATAGACCCTTGAGCTGCCATAACAGCCTTGGAAACCACGTTTTCCGAAGCAATCAATTCGATATTGTTTTGTTGGCGTTCTTCTTCTTTGGCAATAGCATTCCAGAGATCAGCATCGTATGCTTTAAAATCGTCTTTGTCAAAAATCATAGGTCTTCTCCTTTATAGTGTGACTGGTCCTTTAGTTTGTTTTTCCAATAAGAAAATAAACTAAAAGATGCGAATAAACCGTTTCTGCACTTTATCACAAGTATAACCAACTTTTTCATAAAATGCATGAGCACCCAGACGATGATCAGCAGAGTTTAAGCGGATAAACCCATAACCTCGTCTTTTTGCTTCTTGATCCAACCCTTGCAGTAGGCTTTTACCGATACCTCGTCCTTGGGCTTGAGGTGAAACCGCTAAAGCTAAGATATTAAATCCTGCTTTAGAATAGAGAGATTCATAAACTTCAGCATGGACATATCCAAGTAGGACATGGCTGACCTCATCCTCATAGCCAAGTAGGAAATGATGAGAATCCTGAGACAGTCTAGCTAGTTGACTAGCTGTGTCCTCTGGACTAAAAGAATAGCCCAAAGCCTCTTGGTTAATCTCACATATAGCATTCACATCTGTTTCTTGCAAATCTCTTAGCATCTCATTCCTCCTCAAAAGAAATCTCTGGCAACTGTGCAAGAATATCTTCTCGCTTAATCGCTCCTTGGCGCAAGATTTTCACCTTGTCTCCAGAAAAATCCAAAATAGTCGAATCCTGTCCAGTTAGAAAAGCGTCGTCTTCCAGACCCAGAACCTCTTGGTCAAAATCCTCTAGAATTTGAGCAAAGGTCACTCCACTCGCCTGACCCGAGATATTGGCAGACGGCCCAATCAAAGGACCTGTCTCTCGAATTAAATCAAGTGTAATGGGGTGACTCGGCATCCGAAATCCGACAGTTGCAAGACCAGAGTTGACCCAATAGGGAACTCGGTCATTGGCTTCGAGGATAATGGTCAAGGGACCCGGTAAAAAGGCCTCTACAAGCTTTTGTAGATAAGTTGGCTGATTCTTTGAAAAGTGCAAGATGTCCTCTAGAGAAGCGACATTAAGATTGAGCGCCTTGTCTCTAGGACGACGTTTGAGTTGGTAAACATGGTCGACAGCTTTTTCGTCTAAGGCCTTAGCAAAGAGGCCGTAAACTGTCTCTGTAGGCAAAATGACTGCCCCACCCATTTCCAACTCTTGTCTAATCCTGTCCATCATCAACTACAACCATCCTATCTTGACCAAATTGGTCTTTGAGTGTTCGTACCCGTTTTTCGGGAAGATGCTTCCTAAAAAGCGCAGGAACACTTTGACCTTGATTGTATCCAATTTCAAGGTAAATCTTACCACCATATGTGAGATAGTCTTTTGCATCTTCCGCAATTCTGCGGTAAATAGCTAGGCCATCCTCATCTGCAAAGAGAGCTAGATGAGGCTCCGAATGCAAAACATTCAAACCAACCTCTGACTCATCTTCGCGAGAGATATAGGGTGGATTGGATACAATTATATCATATTTTTCAGAAATTTCTGCAAAACAATCAGATTTTTTAAAAAATATATTAAGATTTTGATTACTAGTATTCTCTGATGCAAGCTGCAAAGCGTCTTGGGAGATATCTGCTGCTGTCACTGACCAATCTGGTCTGTTTTTAGCTAATGCGAGAGCTATGGCGCCACTTCCAGTCCCGATATCTAGGACCTTAAGCTTATCCTCAGGATTTTCGGCCAGGATAAGTTCTACCAACTCTTCTGTTTCTGGACGAGGAATCAAAACCCGCTCATCCACTTTTAACTGCATTCCAAAGAAATCTGCCTGTCCGATGATATACTGAGCTGGTTTATGGGACGCTAACTGCTGGAAAATTTCTTCTACAAATTGTTTTTCGGCCTCTGTTACCTCTTGCTGGAGGGCAAAGACAAAGTCTGTAAAAGAGAGATTTTTTAAGCTACGATAGACAAAAGAGAGGCTTTCTGCTTCCTCTCCTTGTCTTATCAACTCTTCTTCAAAATCTGAAAATAATTGAGCTAATTTCATTATTTGTTTAATTCTTCTAATTTTTGTGTTTGGTCATAAAGAACCAAAGCATCCACAACTTCATCCAATTTACCAGATAAAATCGTATCTAGTTTTTGGAGGGTCAAGCCGATACGGTGGTCTGTGACACGGTTTTGAGGGAAATTATAAGTACGGATACGTTCTGAACGGTCACCAGTACCGATAGTAGACTTACGTTCAGCGTCTTGTTCATCTTGAGCAATCTGAGCAAAATGGTCAGCAACACGCGCACGAATGATTTTCATGGCCTTCTCACGGTTCTTCTGCTGGGTACGTTCTTCCTGCATCTCAACCTTGATATTGGTTGGCAAGTGAACGATACGCACGGCAGTCGCAACCTTGTTGACGTTCTGTCCACCAGCACCAGATGCGTGGTAGATATCAACACGAAGGTCTTTTGGATCAATATCGTATTCTACTTCTTCGACTTCAGGCATAACAAGAACTGTCGCAGTTGAAGTGTGTACACGACCTTGGCTTTCTGTCACAGGGACACGTTGCACACGGTGGGCACCAGACTCATACTTGAGTTTAGAGTATACAGACTGACCAGAAACCATAGCAACCACTTCCTTGAAACCACCGACACCGTTCATAGAGGCTTCCATGACTTCAAAGCGCCAGCCTTGTGCTTCCGCATACTTTTGGTACATGGTTAGAAGGTCTCCAGCGAAAAGTGCTGCTTCATCTCCACCAGCTGCTCCACGGATTTCAAGGATGATGTTCTTATCATCGTTTGGATCCTTTGGAAGCAGCAAGATTTTCAATTTTTCTTCGTATTCTTCTTTTTCAGCCTTGGCATCTTTCAGCTCTTGCTTGGCCATTTCTTCCAAGTCCGCATCTCCGCCTGATTCTTTAATCATCTCTTCGGCATCAACGATGTTTTGAAGAACTTGTTTGTACTCACGGTATGCTGTTACCGTATCACGAGTTGAAGCCTCTTCTTTTGAAAGCTCCATGAAACGCTTGGTGTCTGAAACGACATCAGGGTCACTCAGCAATTCTCCTAATTCTTCATAACGGTCTTCTACAGTTTGTAGTTGATCATAGATGTTCATTTTTTCTCCTTATTTCTCAATTGTTAAATCATAGTTTGCTACTACTTCGTTCTCAAATATTTCCCCAGTTTCTTTAAATCCATAACTGAGGTAACAAGATCTTGCATGTTCATTTTCTGGATCATAAGACAACCAAAGTTTATTGCCTAAACCTGCTGGCGCTGTCCGAACATAGTCCAGCACTTTATCCATAATTGGTTTAAAATATCCTTGATTTTGAAAATTCTTATCAATCATAAAACGAAATAGTAAATAATTTTTACTACTAATTCCGATCTTTTTATCATAAGCTATCATCACAAAACCTATAATTGCATTATTATCATAAACTGCCAATGGAGCTACAAAATCTCCATTTTTAGTATAGACATATGCTTCAGCTAAACTAATTGCGTTGGTTGCAATGAATTGTTTTTGATATTCCTTGACATCCAAATTCAAAACATCAAAATAATTTCCCATTGTAACATCTCTTAGTTCAATTGTCATAGTTTTGCTCCTTATTAGATACTATCATTGGCGCAAAATAATGTTTACGGCAGACTGAGATATAGGTTTCATTTCCACCGATCTGAATTTGTTCGCCATCATAGACTGGTACACCATCGTGCGTGCGCAACACCATGGTCGCCTTTTTCTTACAATACTGACAGATGGTCTTGATTTCGTCAATCTTGTCTGCTAAGAGCAAGAGGTATTTTGAACCTTCGAACAATTCATTGCGAAAGTCATTCTTCAAACCAAAAGCCATGACAGGTATGTCTAACTCATCAACAACACGAGCTAGGTCGTAAACATGGTGACGCTTGAGAAATTGAGCCTCATCGACTAGCACACAGTATGGTTTCTCAGGTAAGTCTCGGATATAGCCGAAGATATCCGTCGTTTCCTCAATCGCAATGGCTGGGCGTTTCATGCCGATTCGGCTCGACACATAGCCAACACCGTCACGCGTATCCAGAGCCGAAGTCATAATCACAACTCCCTTTCCTTGCTCCTCGTAGTTATAGGCCACCTTGAGAATCTCAATCGTCTTACCAGAGTTCATGGTCCCATAACGATAATACAACTGTGCCATGCTTCTATTTTACGTCCATTTCTAAATTTTTGCTACATTCTAGTATATCATAATTTTCTGAAGCTTTAAACGGCAAAATGTGGTAAAATAGAAGAAATCAAAAACTAGTGGAGGAAGCTACTATGCCATTTGTACGCATCGATTTATTTGAAGGTCGAACGCTCGAGCAAAAGAAAGCTCTTGCTAAGGAAGTAACGGAAGCTGTTGTCCGCAACACTGGAGCCCCTCAATCAGCCGTTCATGTCATCATCAACGACATGCCAGAAGGAACCTACTTCCCTCAAGGGGAAATGCGCACCAAATAATCCAGCTTAAGCAGAATTGCTTAGGCTTTTTCAATCTCCAAGTAGCATCCATTGAAGAAATAGTCTAATTTTGTTACAATTTGAAGAGATGCTTGGATACCTATCCTAAGAAAAGAAATACAAAAGGAATTAGTATGATTACACGTGAATTTGATACCATCGCTGCTATCTCTACTCCACTAGGTGAAGGAGCCATTGGTATTGTCCGCCTGAGCGGAACAGATAGCTTTGCCATTGCGCAAAAGATTTTTAAAGGAAAAGACTTGAGCAAGGTTGCAAGCCATACCCTCAACTACGGTCACATTATTGACCCGCAGACAGGGAAGGTCATGGACGAAGTTATGGTTGGAGCTATGAAGTCTCCAAAGACCTTCACTCGTGAGGATATTATCGAGATTAACACTCACGGTGGGATTGCGGTGACCAATGAGATTCTCCAACTAGCTATCCGTGAAGGAGCTCGGTTGGCAGAACCTGGTGAATTTACCAAACGCGCCTTTCTAAACGGTCGTGTGGACTTGACACAGGCCGAGGCAGTGATGGACATCATCCGTGCCAAGACAGACAAGGCCATGAATATTGCAGTCAAACAATTGGACGGTTCTCTTTCTGACCTCATTAATAATACTCGCCAAGAAATCCTCAATACACTTGCCCAAGTTGAGGTCAATATTGACTATCCTGAGTATGATGATGTTGAGGAAGCTACTACTGCTGTTGTCCGCGAGAAGACTATGGAGTTTGAGCAATTGCTAACCAATCTCCTTAGAACAGCTCGTCGTGGTAAAATCCTTCGTGAGGGAATTTCAACTGCCATTATCGGCCGTCCCAACGTTGGGAAATCCAGTCTTCTCAACAATCTCCTGCGTGAAGATAAGGCCATCGTAACAGACATCGCTGGTACGACACGAGATGTTATCGAAGAATACGTCAACATTAACGGGGTTCCTCTCAAATTGATTGATACTGCAGGTATTCGTGAAACAGATGACATCGTGGAACAAATCGGTGTCGAGCGTTCTAGAAAAGCCCTCAAGGAAGCTGACTTGGTACTACTAGTACTAAATGCCAGCGAACCACTAACAGCACAAGACAGACAACTTTTAGACATCAGTCAAGATACCAACCGCATTATTCTACTTAATAAAACGGATCTTCCTGAAGCGATTGAAACTTCAGAACTCCCTGAAGATCTCATCCGTATTTCAGTTCTTAAAAATCAAAACATTGATAAAATCGAAGAGCGTATTAACGACCTCTTCTTTGAAAATGATGGTTTGGTTGAGCAAGATGCTACTTACTTGTCAAATGCCCGTCATATTTCCTTGATTGAAAAGGCCGTTGAAAGCTTACAAGCTGTTAATGAAGGGCTGGAACTGGGGATGCCAGTTGATTTGCTTCAAGTTGACTTGACTCGTACTTGGGAAATTCTTGGAGAAATCACAGGTGATGCAGCTCCTGATGAACTCATTACCCAACTCTTTAGCCAATTCTGTTTAGGAAAATAAGAAAAATCCATGATCGTTCTTGCGGTCATGGATTTTATTGTCTTTATTAGTAATCTGGTCTTAAGACACCTGTTACAGTTGCCTTAGTTGCTTCGTAGTCACCATCTACGACAACTTTGATGATGCGTTTGGCATCTTCTTCTGGTGCTGGAACAAGAGGTAGACGAGTTGGCCCCGCTTCAAATCCCATGTAGTTCAAAACTGCCTTAACTGGAGCAGGACTTGGATAAGAGAAGAGGGCATTGACCTTAGGAATGAATTTACGCTGAATAGCTGCAGCTTTCTTCATATCGCTTTCTGCAATGGCAGTGAACATCTCGTGCATCTCATCTCCATTTGTATGGGAGGCAACAGAAATAACCCCATCCGCACCAAGGTTCATGGCATGGAAGGCATCTCCATCTTCACCTGTATAAATCAAGAATTCTTCTGGCTTGTGCTCAATCAAGTAAGCCATATTTGCCAAGCTGGTACATTCTTTGACACCAATGATATTTGGATGGTCAGCCAAACGAAGCATGGTTTCTGGAGTTAATTCCACTACTACACGCCCTGGAATGTTATAGATGATAATAGGCAAGTCAGAAGCATCTGCAATAGCTTTAAAGTGCTGATACATGCCTTCTTGTGAAGGTTTGTTGTAGTATGGTACGATTGCAAGTCCAGCAGCGAAACCGCCAAATTCTGCGACTTCTTTGACAAACTCAATCGAGTCACGCGTATCATTGGTACCTACACCCGCAATCAAAGGAACACGTCCATTAACAATCTTTTGTACAGCCGCAAAGAGTTCCAACTCCTCATCGTGGGTCAAAGTTGGACTCTCAGCAGTCGTTCCAGCTAGAAGAATTGCATCTGTGTGATGGGCCAATAAATGCTCAATCAAGGCTGGAATAGCATCAAAGTTGATGGAACCATCCTCATGGAAAGGGGTAATAAAGGCCGTGATGATTTTACACTCTTTTAAATCTTGATAAGACATGAGAAACACCTCTCTATTTCAAAGAAGGAGTTCATCTGAACTCCTAAACGATATGACTATTTTAATTCAAATTTCAACTCAGCTGTTGGACGAACCAATCCACGTTCGTGAAGCGTTTCTGCAATCTGAACTGAGTTCCAGGCAGCACCTTTGAGAAGGTTATCTGAAACAACCCACATATGGATTCCTTTTTCAGCATCTAAGTCTTTACGGATACGACCAACAAAGGTATCACGTGAACCAACTGCATTGATGGCTTGCGGATAGATTTGATGCGCTACGTCATCCTCAAGAACTGCACCTGGAAAGGCTGCGATAGCTGCTTTCACTTCTTCGATTGGAGCCACTTCTTTTGTTTCGATATAAACTGACTCAGAGTGAGCTGACAAGACTGGAATACGCACACATGTTGCAGACACTGCGATGCTATCATCTTCCATGATTTTCTTCGTTTCCTTAGTCATCTTCATCTCTTCGTAAGTGTAATCATTGTCAGTGAAGACATCGATTTGTGGAAGAGCGTTAAAGGCGATAGGATAGTGTTTCTTATCACCGCCTGAAGGCAAGATTTCCGCATGCAAATCACGTGGATTCACATCGTCATTCAAGACTTCACGAAGTTCACGTTGTGTTTCAAGAATCGCACCCATACCAGCACCTGAAACCGCTTGGTATGTTGAAACGATGATACGGTCCAAGCCCCATTTTTGACGAACAGGCTCAAGAGCCACCATCATTTGGATTGTTGAACAGTTAGGGCAGGCAATGATTCCGTTGTGGGCATCAAGTGCATGAGCATTGACCTCTGGAACAACCAAAGGAACATCTGGATTTTGACGGAAATAAGATGTGTTATCTACTACTACCGCTCCAGCTTGAACTGCGTATGGTGCATACTTAGCTGATGTCGAACCACCTGCTGAGAAGAGTGCAATATCAATACCCTCAAAAGCTGTCTCAGTCGTTTCTTCAATCGTAATATCTTTGTCTTTAAATTTCAAAGTTTTGCCTGCTGAACGTGCAGAAGCAAGGTAACGAATTTTATCGATTGGAAGTGTTGATTCTTCCAACATTTTTATCATCTGAGCTCCGACAGCACCTGTCGCGCCGACTACAGCAACTGTATATCCCATAAATAACCTCTTTCGGAATTTTCTAAAAATTTCTATAATAGATGTATTATACTACTTTTTACAGAAATTGAAAAGTATTTTTAGACTATATTTTCTGAAAACTAAAAATCCCTAGCCATTGACTAGGGACTAAGAGGCATCTTCATGTGATGAGCAGGTTCACACAACTCATCAAGGTCCGCTCCTGCGTTATGACCTCCTTATGCTCAATAGTAGTCCGAAGACTACCTATCGACTCATCGCATCTACTATTCTACTAGATAGAGTCACTTTTGTCAACAACCAAAACTCTTTGCTTCATTTATACAGGTAGATAAGAAAAACCTTGGTCTCCCAAGGTCACTTTGTTTCTATCATGCTAATTGCCGGGATTGAACCGGCGACCTCATCCTTACCATGGATGCGCTCTGCCAACTGAGCTAAATCAGCTTACCTAAAAAGTATACTATAGTTCTATGTTCTTGTCAAGCGCTCTCTTTTAAATTTCTGAAATGAAAAAAGCTAGATTTAGCAAGAATCTAGCTTATAAACTTCTTATTTTGTTAGATCGATTCGCTGTCCCAGTTTACCAATCAAAATCGCTCCTACGATAAGTGATGCAAACTCACCAATTCCAGTAGAGAACCATGTGAACAAGAAGGGAGCTTCTGTCAAGATATGAAGTTCAGCTGCAATGGTAATCATTGAAATGGAGAAGAGGATTGAAAAGAAGAAATGATCTTTTCGAATCAATCCGTTAAAGAGGTAATCTTTGCTGTATTTTGCAAAGAGCCATACCCCTAGACTAAGGAAAACTAGGGTAGAACCCCCACCAACAAAGACATCTATTAGGCCAAAACTACTAAATAAATTAGCAATCATACATCCAATTGTCACACCGAAAATGTATTTAGGGTTGTAAAAGGCCAAGAAATTCAGCATTTCTGAAATACGGAACTGATACGCCCCAAAACTAAGAACATTGATTGGTGGCGTAATAGTCAAAACTACATAGATCGCAGCAACGATAGCGATGTCTGCCATGTCGCGAACAGTTAATTTTTTCATGCTTTCTCCTTTAGCGGTTTCCCGCGTAAAATATGCTTGGTGAAAGAAGCTAAGCACCAAGGGTTGAGGTTATCAACCTTACTAGTATAGCACATTAGCCAGTTTTATGCTATACTAAAATCATGAAAAAACTAATAAAAGCTTTCTTTGATAACGAAATCCTCTCCTACCTATTTTTTGGTGGTGCTACTACTCTGGTTTCTATTGTATCACGTTTGGTTATTTACCATATCAGCCACCAGGAAATCCTCGCAACTGCCCTCGCTAATATTATTGGGATTCTCTTTGCCTTTCTCACCAATGATACAATTGTCTTTAAACAAGAGAGAAGAAATTGGCTAACCCGTCTGGCTAAGTTTTTCTTAGCTCGTCTCTCTACTCTTGGTCTTGACGTTCTTTTAACTTATATCTTTGTTACAACCTTTCCTGATATTATTGGCCAGTTTGTCGAACAGAATATAGATAGGGTTAATACTGTTGAAACTATTCTAGCACAAATTTTGATCATCATTTTAAACTACATTTTCAGTAAAATCTATATTTTTAAAAGGAGCAACTGACCACTTTGAGGATTCAAGTTGCTTTTTGTCACATTTTAGGATATAATAAATTAGAAATTTAGGAAAGGACATTATGAAAATGTTAAAGGATTTAAAAGAATTCTTGCTTCGTGGTAATGTTGTTGACCTTGCTGTCGGTGTAATCATTGCCTCTGCTTTTGGTGCTATCGTTACTTCATTTGTTAATGATATCATCACTCCACTTCTATTGAACCCAGCTTTGGAAGCTGCGAAAGTACAAAACATCGCTGAGCTTGCATGGAATGGTGTTACATATGGTAAATTCTTGAGTGCTATTATCAACTTTCTCGTTGTAGGTACTGTGCTTTTCTTCGTTATTAAAGCTATGGAAAAAGCGCAAAACCTTCGTAAGAAAGAGGAAGTGGTTGAGGAAGCACCTGCTGCTCCAACTGAACTTGAAGTTCTTCAAGAAATCAAAGCTCTTCTTGAGAAAAAATAAAACAGATAAAGGATCTAGCTTAAAGCTAAATCCTTTTTTCTTTACTCTTTTGGTAACTTCCCAGCCTTTTCGAGCATTTTCTTAATCAAGTAAGGCATCTTCACATTCTCACGGCCTTTTTTCTCAATGAGTTTTTTGACAAATTCTGGCATCTGAAGGTCGTCTGTCTCCTCCATAATATCCTTTGTAGTTGCTGACGGTGCTAACTCATCGAAGGTTTCTTCTTCTGGAAGAAAAGCTTTAAATTCTTTGTGTTCATTGGCTCTTACAGTAGCAACTAAAGCGTCAATTAAACGGCTATCCGTATTGGGCATAGGTGGACGATGGTAGGTGACACCTATTTTTTGACACAAATCATAACATTCCACATCATTATCAAACAAGACTTCGATGTGCTCACTGATAAAACTAATCGGAATAAAAATATAATGTTCTGGATGTTGCTTTTGTTCTCGTAAATATTCTAAGACATCTGGCTTGATCCAAGGGATTCCAATATCGCTTTCGCTCTGCCAAGTATTGGTATACTGGTCGGCTGTTAGGCCGAGTTGTTCAGCAATTAGCTTGCTATTATCGAAAATCTGGTCGATATAAGGATCTCCATAATCCAAGGCAAAAATGGGAACACTGTGTGCCGAAAAGATTACCTTGAAAGATTCTTCTCCCACATGGTTCCGTAAAATTTTGATAATCTCATCTGTCCAGAAGTCCAGCAAAGCCTGTTGTTGATACCAGTCCTTAATAACTAAAAATCGGATTTTCTGGCTTTCCAAAAACTTTTCATACCCCATGACTGAGTAAAAGGAATAATGAGGTTCCAAAATCAAACAAATACATTCTTCAATACCATCAGACTCCATCTGCTTGATCACGTCTGGGATAAAGGGACGAGAAAACTTATTGGCAAAGTAGATACCGTACTCTTCGCCTAAATGTTCTCTTACTAAAGCAACTTCTTCCCTTGTAATCCGCTGCAAGGGCGTCCCACCGATAAGGACGTAGTTGTCATAGAGGGTCTGAATTTCGTGATCTTGGGGTCTGACTCCACGACGAATGTTTGTAAAAAATTCTGCTACTCCTTCAAAACTAATCTCCTCTGGAGATCCAAAGGTCATCATTAATATAGCTTTTTTCATGTTATCATCCTTATGATATTATTTTCACTATCTATTCTATCATGAAAGAAAAAAATAGTAAACGCTTCCGACGTCTACTATTTCTTTTGTTCTTTTGTCTTTCTATCTCGCCTTATGATTAGGATGATAACGACAAGGAGTAAAATAACGATAATCAGGAGAAGAAAGGCAAGGATATAAATCCAATGCGTTGGTAGGCCTTGATCGAAATACCGCGTCCCTACTGCTTCCCCACTTTTATCCTGGGCTGCTTTTACTGGTGCATCCGTTATTTTAGCTAAGAGGATATGCCGTCCGTTGGTAATATTAAGGAAACAGGTGCTTAATAAAACAATCTTGTCCGTTGAGGTCAAGGAAACATCTCGCTTGTACTTGGCTTTACTTAGCAAATATTGATAGTAGGCCTGGTGTTCCTCATCGTTGGAACTCAAAGTTCGGTAAATCTCCGTGTCATAGGCATCTACTTCTAAAATTCCAAATATCTCAAGCCCTCGTTCACGGCCGTTATAATAGATAGAGCCATAGCGATGCTTTTCAAAAAAATCTTGATCCGCAAATTTTTGAATCTCCCCAAACATAGCACCAGAAGCCATGGAGTGACCATAAATGATGGTGTTAAAGTCCGTAAAATTTGGGTTAAAACGATAGTCTAGGAATATAGAACCTGACACAGTATAATCGCCAAAGGCATTGCGGTCAAGGTATTTGACATTGTCCTGACTCTGTAAGAGAGGATAGTCTACCTTGGTCCCATCGAGGCTAATCCAACCACAAACATCCTTGTTGAGGTGTTGCAAGGTTTCAAAGCCCGTACTGCTGGCATCCTTTTCAATGGGATTATAATGATCGTAGTCGCTCGCAAGAGCTCTATCAGCTGTAAAAAGACAGAAAAAAGCTAGAAAGAGGGATAGAATGGCCTTTATGGCTTCGCGACTTGTACTTGTTTTCATATTTCCTTCTTTCTCCTTTCTAGCCTTGAAAATAAAAGAGCAAGAGAGGCTGTCCCTTTCTCTTTTATTGGTAGTTTAGTCAGTAATGGTATCTGCCCCTTCTTCCTTTGCTTCTCTTCTACGACGCAAGATCAAGTAGAGGATGATGAGCAAGAAGATCAATAGCAAGAGCAAGATAAATAAGATGATATACCATATCCACAAAGGAATCGATGAGAGAAATCGTCCGAGCGACGAATCATCAAAGACGCTGTAAGGAAATGGTTTTGATTTTTTCGTATGGAAGGTGTTCTTTGGAACCGTATCCGTAATCTTGGCAACTACGATATGTCTCCCATTTGTTACGTCTAGGAAACAGGTACTGAGAAGGATGATATGGTCATTTGGCCCCAGTGTAATGTCTCGTTTGTGAATGGCAACCGAGAGTAAGTGATCGATATATTCTTGGCGCCGATCATCCCCATTAATACCTGGATCGTAGATGTTAAAGTCATAGGCGTCCACCTCGAGCATTTCAAAGATTTCAAGACCTTTTTCAACGCCATTATAGTAAATACTGCCGTAGCGATGCTGGTCAAAAAATTCCTTATCAGAAAACTTTGCTACATCTCCAAACATAACCCCATTTTCTACATGGTGTCCGTAGATGATGGTATTAAAGTCTTCGAACTTGGATTCATTTCGAGCCTCAAGGAAAATAGCCCCTGTAGCTGCAAATTCTCCCTTGGAATCCTTGTTCAGGTATTTTTCATTGTCTTTGGCTTGAACTAAGGGATAGTCGATATTGGTGCCATAGACATTGATCCAACCGAGAACCTCTGGATTGACTTGCTGTAGCTTGTGAAAGCCAGAAAAACTAGCAAGCTCATCCTTCTCACTGGTACTAACAGGTCTATAGGCCTCATACTCACTTGATGAAGCCTGAGAATAAACCTGATTGGCATCCCAGAGGGCGTAGAAACCAAAGAGAAAGACTAAGGCTGTCAAGAGGAGCAAGATATGATTCATCAATGCATCTACAGCAAGTACCAGACGCCTAGACAAACTCCTTTTGGGTTTCTCACGCTTGATTTTCATCGGTCAAACCACTTGCTTAAGCTTGTCTGCGTTTTTTAGACAAAACAACAAATCCAGCCAAACCAAGACCAATCATCAAGATGAAAGGAAGGTTGTCAATCAAGAGACCAGTAGGGGTAACGTCTTGGAATTTATTGGTAAAAGTGTTGTCGTTCAATTTTTCACCGACAAGAACATTTTCAACTGTATAATCTTGGGCTTGAGTACCATCTGATTTGGTTTTACTTTCACCATTCTCAGTATATTTAGAAGTAGCGGTATATCCTTTGCTTCCGGTTTCTTTTACAGTATAACGAGAACCTGCTGGAAGATTAGCAATGGCAAACTCTTGACCATGCTTCAAAGTAAAAGTTTTAGTAAATGTGACTTTATCGGTAGCAACATCAACATTTTCAGTTTTATCACCATAATGAACTGTAATTTGTGTTACAGGAGATACTGCTGTTTCATTTGTTTTGGGTAATTTTACAGTTATCTCAAATTGGAAATCTTTTGTACGATCCGCAGTCCCTCCGTCAACTTTTTTTAGAATAGTTAAGGATTTTTTTGCATTGTCTGTTATATCTTTTGTTGGTTCATTTGGGTGTTTAGGATCTGTTGGATCAATTTTCCCTCCGTTTTTAGTATATGTGTTCTCAAATAAATCATATTTGAAAATATTTGAATTTGAAGATGGAGCAACTTTAGCAGCGCCAGGTTTATTCTCTTCTCTAAAGTAAACAGAAGAAATAAAGGTACCTGAATTTTCTTTATTTTTGACAATTACATGCATTTTATAAGTGCGAGTATCATATTTCACAGCATCTATATCTTGATCATTTTTATCTTTAATAGGTGTATAAGTTTTATCTGTTTCCTTTACGAGGTAAACATACTCGCCTGCATGATCATAAGAAACTCCAGCAAAAATGTCACCTGTATCTTTTTTAATGCTTGATTGACCACTGGCTAAGCGATCAGCTTCCGAATAAGTCACCGTACGATCAGGAATGAATCCCTTATTACTTTCCGAATTTGAAGCCATTTGATAAGGAGCATCATTTGAAGAAGTTCCAGGTTGTGGAGTAAAAGTAAACCTAAAAGTCGCTTTCGGTGTTGTAATTCCTTCAGCAATATTCAGTGTTTTATTAATAGCTACTTTTGCACTTGTTTCACCAGTTGCTTTAGCAGTTGCCACATCATTATCATCCGCAAATGTTGGAACTCCTCTAAAGACCGACAAGGCGGTTACAGCTGCAATGCTTGCAGTAACTAATTTTTTCAAAAATCTTTTTTTCATGATTATTCCTTTTGTTTTTAAATTTCTTTTTTCATAAATTATCATCAAAAGCCCCGTCGCCTTAGGACTGTTACCACCTTGCCATGGGTATCCTGTATAGGAATGGTTCCAAAAGCACGACTATCTACAGCCGTTGTTCGATTGTCTCCGAGGACAAAGAGTTGTCCTGCTGGGACTTTCATTGGGAAGGTAGCCCCTTCCTTATAGAGCAGCGTTTCTTTGTAGATATCCTGCTCTTGTTGAGGAGAACCGTTGATGATGAGACCATTTTCGTTTATATCGATCGTACTTCCTTCGGTTGCTATGACACGCGCCACTCTTTCCTTGCCCTTATAACTATAGACGAGCAGGTCACCAATCGAATAACGTTTATCAAGCCTATAGTAGACAACCAAGTCGCCATCTTTTAAGGCTGGCTTCATGCCATCGTCATTGTATCTCAATAGTCCAAAGACAAAAAAGTAAAGGGTGGCCAGTACAAACCCAACCATCAGAAGCTTACTGACTAAGTAGAGGATATCTCCCCATACACTCGGCGGAGACTTATCCCGATTGACTTGTGTTACTGTTTTCTTATGTTTCTTTTTAAGTAGCATTATTTTCTCCTATGTACCACTAGATAGCCGAGTAGGATTGTAAAGAAGATACCTCCTAGAGGAAGGATTATTCCTAACACGAGTGTACTGCTGAGGAAGTCAATTCCAGTTTCAGGTACACTATTTTTATTATTCCTGACTGTCGCATACTTGTCCGCATCAAGCTTGCCTTCTTTATTTTCATAAGTAACCTGATAACCAATCGAAGAGTTTGATTCTTCTTCTACGGTATAGGAGCTATCAAGTGGTAGCCCATAAATTTTTATCGTGTGGTCTTTGTTAAGATCAACAGACGCTCGTCCGTCAGTAAACTGCAAGATCGTTCTTTTGTTATTCACCAATACATTATAGGAACCATTCAATGGTCTATTCTGAGCATCCTTTATGTTAATGGTAATCTTGAAGGATTTTAATAGGTTGGCAAATACCCCCGTAACCTTTTTTGTGACTGATAAACTTGGAAGCTTGTGGTTCGTGACAGTACTGGTCTCGTCTTTATTCAGATCGCCCTCTTGATTCTCATATGTAACGTGGTAACCAATTGTTGATGTGGCTTCTTCTTCAACCTTGTAGTGGGTTCCTCGAGGAAGATAGCTTAGAATACCTTTCCAACGTTTTCGTTTGTCAACACGAATCTTCGCTTCACCATTCACAACAGTTATCTCACCAAAAGTTCCATTCAATGGCGTAGAATCAGGAGAGGTTAGTTTTACCTTAATCCAAAACTCCTTGTTCAAGTTGTTTTCGAATTTCAACACTTTTTTAATTGTCAGGCTTGGTAATTGTTTATAGATTACCTTAAAGGATGGTTTAGATTCTGTACCAACATTTTTTATTTCTTTGGTAAAGGCTGGGACGTCCGGTGCAATTAAATCGTATTGATATCCTTTGGCAACTTTTTCAAAGTTCCTCGTTTCATTAGATACGTTTTTACCAACATTCACATTGGTTTTTCGATAGTCTTGATTATCAGAACCTCCGTTCTTGTTCTTTTGAACCAGTTTCAGTTCAATATTACTCGGTTGATCAGCTGTAATAACAGTTCTCGCACCCGTCACACCTTGCCATTCAACTTCCACTGGTACCGTTAATGGATCTGAAGGCTTAAATGTTGGGTTGTCAGAGTATTCTTTGGTCTTGGTTTGTGAGGTGCCTATTCCATAGGAATAGGTGACACTGGCACCTTTATTGGAATAGAGTTTATTGACATCAGAACCATCAGCATCACCAGCCTCTATCTTTTTATCACCAGCAATGGCATCCAGAGCATCTTGACTAGATGTAACAGTAAATTTGAGAGCGTATCGAGCCCCATCTTCCAAGGAATAATTCGGAGAAAATTTAGCCGTAACTTCCACTAATCCACCAGAGGTTGTCTTGGTATCAAAAGTTACTTGCTCTTCGGTTAATGTTTCACTGCTACCAGCCGTTTCTTTCACTACACGAAACTCTGACGATCCGTTCGGTAATAGCTGGACATACTTAGAAAGAACATCTTTGATAGTCACACGGTGAATTCCCAGAGGCAGAATCTTATCAGTGATATCTTTAAAACTGTCTCGTAACTGGTCTTCATTGTTTGCGGATAGGATTTCATTAGGAATGGAAGAATTGTGGTACCTGATATAATACTGCAAACTGGTAATACTGTCGACATTGTTTGAATAACGAAATTTAATAGAGTAAAAGCCATCTAGTTTTGGAGCGAGACTATAGGCGAGATTATTGATAGATCCATCTAAATTATTCCAGAACCAATCTGGAGCCGTTTCTGATCCATCTTGATTATTATAGTTATAAACTGTATAACCACTGTCGTTGTAATACATATTGGCAAAACCATCTGATAGAACAATAACAACTTTCTTAGCATTAGACCTTGCACTATC
This sequence comes from Streptococcus sp. HMSC077F03, assembly GCF_001812375.1. Lineage (GTDB taxonomy): Bacteria > Bacillota > Bacilli > Lactobacillales > Streptococcaceae > Streptococcus > Streptococcus oralis_S. The sequence continues at coordinate 145,342 of NZ_KV808793.1, read as the reverse complement.
CATCAATTGATTGGCAATACGAATACCTGCGCTAATATTGGTTCCTGTACCGATTCCTGATTCAGTCCCTATTGATTTGCCACCAGCAATCTTCATATTACTAACTGCAGTCTTTGAACCACTAGCATCGTTATTCCAATTTAAAATTGTTTCCGCATCATCCCATGGGGACACACCATCATAAAATGCTGTTCTCTCTTCATACGGCCAATACCGATATCCCCACTCCCATTTTCGGTAGTAGGCATTCCATGATTGTTCCGCAAACTTATTATCAATCTTTCCGCCAAAACCTACCATGGATAACCGATTATTTGAATTGGATAAAATCGTATCAATTAATCCCTGACGATCTCGAGTCCCTTTAAGGGTATTTTTTAAAGCATCCAATCTTGTAATTGTTCGTCCAGTAGAAGAAGGAACATCTCTCTTGTTCATACTTCCTGAGAGATCTGCTACTAAAACAACATCTAAGGGATCCGTTTGAGTTTCTGTCCCAAGCTTAGAAGTGATATCCAATGACAACTCATACTTGTCATCTTGTCCGGATATCGGAGTAATTGTCTTGTGAAGAGTTGTCTGAGGTTCTGTATTAGAATCAGCATTTAACATACCTATCGGAGCACACAAAAAGAGAATAGCTAACAGTGTAACTAAACGGCGCGCAATAATTTGAACTTTCTTAAAATCAAAGCGAATGTTCATTTTATTCTCCTTAACTAGAATGTTTTTATATTATTACTATATCAATCTATAGAATTTATAAAACAATTGTACACTAAACTCCAAACAGTGTCAATCAATATAATTATTTTATATTATATTGATTGTAAAATAGCATGATTCTTCTTTGTCTTTCAAACTATTCTATGGTAAAATGAAAAAGAATAGAATAACCGTTTTTCTATTTGAGATTATTATGGATTTGAGTTATTTTATTATTAAATCATGAAACCTTCAGAATTAGTTTTTTCTGAAGATAGCATTTTATTTTTAATTGTTAAAGGAGTTTTTATGACTTATCCGAACCTTTTAGATCGTTTTTTGACCTACGTTAAGGTCAATACGCGTTCTGATGAACACTCGACTACTACTCCAAGTACGCAAAGCCAGGTAGATTTTGCAACCAACGTTCTTATTCCTGAAATGAAACGTGTCGGTCTGCAAAACGTTTACTACCTTCCAAATGGTTTTGCTATTGGGACCTTACCAGCAAACGATCCAAGCTTGTCACGCAAGATTGGCTTCATCTCCCACATGGATACTGCTGATTTTAATGCTGAGGGAGTTAATCCGCAAGTCATCGAAAATTACGATGGTAGAGCTATCGACTTGGGTGATTCTGGTTTTAAACTCGATCCTGCTGATTTCAAGAGCCTTGAGAAATATCCAGGCCAAACGCTTATCACAACTGATGGCACGACCTTGCTGGGTGCTGATGACAAGTCAGGAATTGCTGAGATTATGACTGCTATTGAATATCTGACTGCTCATCCCGAAATCAAACACTGTGAAATCCGTGTTGGTTTTGGTCCAGATGAAGAAATCGGGGTTGGAGCTAATAAATTTGATGCAGAAGACTTTGATGTTGATTTTGCCTATACTGTTGATGGTGGTCCGCTAGGAGAACTTCAGTACGAGACTTTCTCAGCAGCTGCTGCTGAGCTTCATTTCCAAGGGCGCAATGTCCATCCTGGTACTGCTAAAGGTCAGATGGTCAACGCTTTACAGTTAGCGATTGATTTTCATAATCAACTTCCAGAGAATGACCGACCTGAATTGACAGACGGTTATCAAGGTTTCTATCATCTTATGGATGTGACAGGTAGTGTCGAGGAAGCGCGTGCAAGCTACATCATTCGTGACTTTGAAAAGGATTCCTTTGAAGCTCGTAAAGTAGCTATGCAGTCTATTGCTGACAAGATGAATCAAGAACTTGGGAATGATCGCGTTAGCTTGACTCTGACAGACCAGTACTACAATATGAAGGAAGTCATTGAGAAAGACATGACGCCTATTACTATTGCTAAAGCTGTTATGGAAGATTTAGGAATCGCGCCAATTATTGAACCAATTCGTGGTGGAACAGATGGGTCTAAAATTTCCTTTATGGGTATCCCAACTCCAAATATTTTTGCTGGTGGTGAAAACATGCATGGACGTTTTGAATACGTCAGCCTTCAGACTATGGAGCGTGCGGTGGATACCATCATTGGCATTGTATCTTATAAAGACTAAAAAAGACGAGGTAGCTCAGCTACTTCGCCTTTCTTTTTATTCATTTGGTTGAGCACTTGTCTCAGACTCACTTTGTGCTTGCTTTTCTGTCGCTTGAGAAGCAGCTGTTTCACTGTCTTTCTCAGACTTAGATTGGCTATCAGTTTCACTTGCTTTTGAACGGAGTTCCTGGTTCAAGCTAATGATTTCTTTAGCTAGAGTGAGGAGACCTTCTTTATCACTGCTTTTGGCTGCAAGTTGATCAAATAGAGCATCAACACGTTCAAAGTCTGCATCGGTTCCTTTGTTATCCTCTAAGTACTTGTGAAGAGAGAGCATGACATTATAGAGTTTTTGGTAGATGATCACGGTTTGCGGATCTTGTTCTGCTTCTTTTTTCTCTCGTTGGATAGTCGCTGCAATACGATTTAAAAGATCCTCAAGTTGTGTTTTAGCTTCGTCAAGGTCTGCATTTTCCTTTTCAATAGCCACCTTGATATTAGCTGCTTCTTCAGCTAGGGATTGTTTGACACCATCTTCTTTGACACGTGCTAGGAGTTGAGCAGCTTTAGTTAGGAGAGCATCTACTTCTTCCTTCTTAACATGGCTAACCCGCTCTTCTGGCATAAAATCACCGTAGAGTTCTTTTAGGAATTCATAGATGGCGGTCTTAGCAGTTTGACTATCTACTTTTTCCGTATCTAGAATAGTCTTACCAGCTTTTGTAGATACGGGTTCTTCTTTGAGAGCCTCTTCTACTTCTAGCTTAGTTTGGTAAATAGTTGGGAATAGCTTGTTCAAGTCGGTTGCTTTTAGGAAAGATTGTGACTGGTAAAGTTCCCATGTCAATTTAGCAACACGGTTCCGAAGTTCTTCTCTCAAACGACCATCAGACACATGTTCGTAGAAGTACTTGATGTACTCTACTGTTGTGACTCCTGTCCGATCTCGGAAATCTTGCAAGGCCTGAAGTTTCGCTTCAATGGCAGCCAAATCTGTCTCATCCTGTGCTAGTTTTGCTTCCTGCAAATGTACTAAAAGATCTTTCTTAGGCAAGCCATAAGTGTCCGTATCCAGTGTATTGATCTTATCTACTAAGGCTTGGTACTTCTTATCTAAAGGTGAAGTTTCAACCGGTGCCACACTTTGATCCACATGGATATACTGTTTATCAAAGAGATCCAAGGCTGCTAGATATCCAGCAGTTGAGTTTGTTGCCAGTTTTTTCATATTTTCGGTGAACTGCCCCAAAGCAAGTTCAACCCGTCTCTGCATGATTGGCTGGTCTTTGTAGAGATTTCTGCTATCTGCTAACAGTTGATCCACCTTAGATAGAACTGTTTGTTCATCAAATGCTCCAGGTTGATAGGTCGATTGTAGGGCTGGAATCTTATTTTTCAAAGCTACTTCATAGCCCTTAGTTTGAACCTTGATGTAGTGATTGTGGTCTCCGTGAGGAATCACAAAACTACCACTTTCTACCTGTAAACTATAAGGAGATACCCCATCACGTAGGGCAGTCGTATACAGTTCATTTAGGAAATCCAGTTCTGGGTTCCCAGTTTGGAGAGGAATACGAACATGTTCTTTTCGAACAGCATAGGGATGGATATGGGTTGGATCATAGGCTTGATCCGGATTTCCAAAGACAAAGAATCCATTTGAAATACGAATCGCTTCGAGCGGAACTCCGTATGTCTGTGAGATATACTTGATTTTTTCTTCATCGCTAGCATCTCTTGAGAAACTTTCCACAGTCTTTGCAAGTGGTTGAACGTGCTGAGACTGATGATTTTCTTTCAAGTGATCCTGGGCAGCTTTGATTTGAGCTGCAGTCAAGTCCTTCTTAAAGAAATAATGAGCGTGATCTCCATGAGAAACTACAAACCCTTGCTCATCTTCACTAATAACACGGTCAGCTGCAAAACCATGATCATGTTCTTCACCGTGGTGGTCATGCTCCACTCCATCATGGTCATGATCTTCATGGTTGGTATCTTGACTTCCTTGGTCACCGTCTTGGTCATGATGATGATCTTGTTGAGCTGGATGCTCTACTGGTTTACTTGGATTTTCCAAAGGTGTTGGCTTCCTACTGTCGCTATTTAAAGGAATCATACGCGCAATCTTTTCTTCCAAGGCAGAAAGCTTTGTATATGGGATGAAATGATAGTGATTTCCGTGAGGAATCGCCACACCACTCGGTGTTCTGCTTGAAATCTTAGCAGGGTCAAAAATCAAGCCATCTGATTCAGCATAACGTTGACTACTTGGAAGAGCATAGAGTTGCTGCAATAGAGTTTGTAAGCTCTCTTCTGGATTGCTTGGTCTTTCAGTTTGTTGACTAGGATTAGTGGTTTGACTGGTTCCATTTTGACTTGGACGATAGTCAGTCACACTCGGTTGTTTTCTAGTTCCAGAAAGGTAGGCTTGGGCAGCAGCCAATTCACTAGCAGACAAGGAACTCTTTGGGATATAGTGATAATGTCCACCATGAGGGACGATATAAGCATCACCAGTATCCTCAATAATATCAGACGGATTAAAGATGTAGCCATCATCTGTAGTATAACGACCTTGTGATCGCGCAAGCGCCACTGCACTGTTAGAAGTTGGTGCATCATGAGTATGACCTTGTTTTTGGCGCTCAATTTCGTCCTTCGTACGAACATTATCAGCATGAGCCACATCTTTAAGGTAGACATAATACTTGTCATCCACCTTGATAATGTAACCACCTTTGATTTCATTGACAATATCAGCATCTTTCAGTTGATAATTGGCATCTTTCATCAACAGTTCTTCGCTGAAAATCGCGTCAAAAGGAACTTTACCATTGTAATAATGGAAATGATCACCATGTGAAGTCACATAACCTTGATCGGTAATTTTCACAACAATTTGCTCAGCCTGAATGTCTTCTTTTTTGCTAACTTGATCTGGTGTCTGATTCTCTGTTTTTTTAGTGTCTTGCTTCCCATCGACATAAGACACACGGTTATTATCTTTGTTTTCTTCCACCTGGTGTTGGTTCAATGCATAGATGCAAAGGCTTAGGGAAAGGACAAGAGCCGATCCTGCTGCAAGGTATTTCTTCTTCATTTTCATCATCTCCTCATTTTAATTCTTCTGCTAAAATACTCATATTTTCTTCTAGATTTTCTAAGTAAGTTTTGTCATTTTCAGGATCTGCTTCTAAAGGATTGAGGGTCTTTAGGCTAACTCCTGTTGATTTGACCAAAGTCTCAGCGACTTTAGAAGAAGCATTGCTCTCAGTAAAGATGGTTTTAACCTTATAGGTCTTAACGAATTCTTGAATTTCTGTTAGTTGTCTCGGACTTGGCTCTTGTTCAGGGGAAATCCCTGCTATACCAAGTTGTTTCAAACCAAAGCGTTTAGCGAGATAAGAAAAGGCTGTGTGTTGTGTAACAAAGGTCTTTTGACTCGCTTTTTCAAAAATAGGCTGGTACTTCTTAGTCAATTCTTGGGCTTTAGCGATAAAGTTTTTAGCATTCTTTTGATACGTTTCCTTATTAGCACTATCAATCTCCGAAAGTTTGTCAGCGATAATCTGAGCTTCTTCACCTGCTTTTTCTGGATCTAACCAAGTGTGAGGGTCATAGAGTGTTTTTTCATCGATGCCGTCACCAGCTTCTACATCTTCTAAGCCCGGTACACGTTCCAAGGTCATTCCTTCAGAAGCTTCTAAAACTTTAACTTTTGAGTTTTTCAAGTTAGGATCTAGACTTCCAGCCCAAGATTCGAGCGTATGAGAATGGTAGACAAAGACATCCGCGTCATAAATAGCAGCAATGTCATTAGCTGACGGTTCAAAGGAGTGAATCCCACTACTTGACTGAATCATCCGTACATCATTCAAGTCCCCTGATACCTCTTTGACCATGGCATAGATTGGGTAAAAACTTGTTACAATCTTCATCCCTTTTGCTTCTTGTTTTTCTTTTTGGCTACATGCTCCTAAGACAAGAACCAGCAAACTTGCCATTAATAATAGAAATGTTCTTTTTTTCATCATTACTCCTTAACTGGTATTTAACCATTTAATTAACTAGTAAATAGTTTATCTTTATTTACACTATATGTCAAGATATTTTGCACATTTTCATGAAAAAAATGAGAACTAGAACTTACATTCTATTCTCATTTTCGATTTTAACTTTTCTAGTTCTCCTATCCTGTTTTTAGGAGCTAGAAAATACTGCTACCTTTACTTGCTCTCCTTTAATAAAGCCAACAACTTTTCAGCTTCAGCCATAATGGTATTGTTATCCTGAGCACCAAATAGCAGGTTATTTTTTAAGCCAGTGAGAGTTTCTTTGGCATTGGACTTGATAATGGGGTCTTGGATCTTTGCAAGTAGCTCTTCAGCCTCTCTCAACTTCGCTTCAACCTTTTCAGTCTCGACCTGAGGTTCTTCTGGTTCCTCTGGTGATTCTTCTTCCGGCTCCTCAGTTGGTTTTGGAGATTCTGGTTTCTCACTTTGAGGCTTCTCTTCGCGTGGCTTTTCTTCCTCAGGTTTGTCTGTCCGAGGTTTCTCTTCGTTTGGTTTTTCCGTTTGGTCGGTATCAGGTTGACCATTTTGGTTTCTTTGAACATGGTCACTTGCATTTCCCCAACCACTATCTGAATGTGGACGTTCGTTTGGATGTTCGACATAGTACTTGACAGTCGCAAAGAGATCCTCAAGAGTATACCCCTTAGGTGCCTCATAAAGTCCTTCGTCAAACCACTCAAATTTGATGTTATGGTAATGATCATAATGAGGAATGATTAAACTACCGTTTTTAACTTCCACGGTATGTTGGAGATTGTAAGGCATACGATCAAGCGGCACCTTTTTAGCTGCTTTCACGCGGTTGTAGATAGCTTCTGCTCCTTTAGCCTCCGTATTTCCTGGATTCTGATGGTCTGTTGAAGGAGGAGTCAAACCTTTCTCTTTAGCATAAGCCTGGGCTGCCGCTCTTTCGGCTTCAGACAAACTATCTTTTTTAATCCAATGGCTATGGGTCATATGTGGAGTTACATAGGCATCCCCCTCATCACTGGTGATATCACGAGGATCAAAGATATAGCCATCTTCTGTTGTATACTTGCCTGCCAACTTGGCTACCTGAATCTCATCATCAGTGTAGGCAATTTGCGCATTTGGTTTTCCTAAACGTTCTGGATGACGAATCGATGCTAGAAAGGCCAAGATATCATCCACCAACTTGACTTTATCACTGCTTTCATCATTTAAACGTTCCAACAGTTTATCCAAAGTGTCAAAATCAGCTTGACGCCCTTTATTAGCAAGTAAGTCTTGATGAACTGCTGCTAGTAAATCATAAGCCTTATTGTAAAATCCTCGATCACCAGATGGGAGATTGGTTTTCTTAGCTCCGAGTTTATGAGACAAACTTTCTTGCTTGTCTAGTTTACCATCAATGGCTGCTGCTGTTTCTGCTGAAAGCTTCTTAGCAGGAATATAACGTGAGGTTCCATTCTCCTCAAATACATAGCCATCAGCTACTTTTCGAATCACCTGTTTAACCAATTTTTCATCAATTGGATTGCTTGGAGCTGGTTGAGGATTTGGTGCAGGTTGTGGACTCGGACTAGGTTCCGGAGTCGGTTGTGGACTTGGTTGTTCTGGTCTTGAATCCGGCACCATATGGTTCGAACTGTACTGTAGAGGAATAATACGAGCGATTCGTTCTTCCAATTCAGACATCTGTGTATAAGGGATGAAATGGTAATGATTCCCATGAGGCACAGCAACTCCTCTAGCTGTTCGACTCGTAATCTGTGCCGGATCAAAGACAAGGCCATCAGATTCTACGTGTCGTTGGCTGAGTGGCAAGCCATAAAGTTGTTTCAGAAGGCTATCAATATCCCCATCACTCTGACTTGCTTGATTATCGTCGCTACTGTTGTTAGCTGTGTTCGTGTTCGTATAGCTGTTACTTTGATTATTATAGGATGGAGTCCATCTATCTACATCGCTGCTAACACTGTTGTTATTGGTACGGCGATAAGTAGGCGTATTTGATTGGCCACTTCTACCAGATAGAAAGGCTTCTGCAGCAGCCAATTCGCTGGCAGACAAATCACTCTTAGGAATATAGTGGAAGTGATTGCCATGAGGAACGATATAGGCATCACCTGTATCTTCTATGATATCAGAGGCATTAAAGATATAACCATCATCTGTGGTGTAGCGTCCCTGTGAACGTGCCAAGGCTACCGCGCCATCATTTGCTGAAGTCCCTCCTTCACGATGCTGACTATGTTCTTGTTTTTGTCGATTGATTTCTTCTTTTGTACGGACATTATCCGCATGAGATGCGTCCTTAAGGTAAACATAGTATTTTCCATCTACCTTGATCACATAACCACCCTTGATTTCACTGACAATATCCTCATCCTTGAGCTGGTAGTTTGGATCCTTCATCAGCAACTCTTCACTGATGATAGCGTCATAAGGGACTTTGCCATTATAGTAATGATAGTGGTCGCCATGCGAAGTGACATAGCCCTGGTCTGTTATCTTGATGACGATTTGCTCCGCATTGATGCCTTCTTTCTTGCTAACCTCATCAGGAGTCAGATTCTCCGTTTTTTGTGCCGCCTGTTTTCCATCTATATAGGAAACACGATTATTTTCTTTGACTGTTCTAGCTTGATACAGTCCCAACTCGTAAGAACAGACACTTAAAATTAAAGCTGTCGCAGAACCAGCAAGGTATTTTTTATTAATTTTCATTGAAACTCACTTTCTTTTTTGATATTTCTATTTGCAATTCATTTCTAAATTGCAGAAACTCCTCTCTATTAATTAACTGGTTAATAGTTTACTCCTAAATTTGCAACTTGTCAAGAATTTTATGAACCAGTTAAGTATTTTTTAATTCTTCACCGCTACTTTCTCTAAAATGGACTTTATATAAAAAAGATTTTCTTGAAAATTCTTTAAAAAAGTCCCTGCAACTGAGTTGCAAGGACTTTTCGATTAATCAAAATTAACGTATTCTTTTTGAAGTTCAAGAACTTCTTCCATTGTTGAGCATTCTGTAAGGGCACGGTTTGCGTACTCTTCCATCTTAGCTGTATCCAATTTCTTCATCAAGCTACGCGTACGAAGTACAGATGTTGCTGACATAGAGAACTCATCCAAGCCCATTCCGACAAGAAGTGGAACAGCCTGTTGGTCACCAGCCATCTCACCACACATACCAGCCCATTTACCTTCAGCATGAGCTGCTTTGATAACATTGTTGATCAAACGAAGGATTGATGGGTTGTATGGTTGGTAAAGGTATGAAACTTGTTCGTTCATACGGTCTGCTGCCATTGTGTATTGGATCAAGTCGTTTGTACCAATTGAGAAGAAGTCAACTTCTTTAGCAAATTGGTCTGCAAGCATTGCTGCTGCTGGGATTTCGATCATGATACCAACTTGGATATTATCCGCAACTGCAACACCTTCAGCAAGAAGGTTTGCTTTTTCTTCGTCAAAGACTGCTTTCGCTGCACGGAATTCTTTCAAGAGCGCAACCATTGGGAACATGATACGCAATTGACCGTGAACAGAAGCACGAAGAAGGGCACGGATTTGTGTGCGGAACATAGCATCTCCAGTCTCAGAGATAGAGATACGAAGGGCACGGAATCCAAGGAATGGGTTCATTTCATGAGGCATATCGAAGTAAGGAAGTTCCTTATCTCCACCGATATCCATTGTACGAACGACAACAGGTTTACCGTTCATTCCTTCAAGTACAGCCTTGTAAGCTTCGTACTGCTCATCTTCTGTTGGGAAGTCTTGAGAATCCATATACAAGAACTCTGTACGGTATAGACCAACAGCTTCTGCACCGTTGTCATTGACACCTTCAACGTCTTTTGGAGTACCGATGTTGGCAGCCAATTCAAAGTGTTTACCATCAGCAGTTACTGTTTGTGCATCTTTCAAGAGAGCCCATTCAGCTTTTTGTTTCGCATAAGCTTCACCAGCAGCCTTGAATTCTGCTGCTTGCTCATCAGTTGGGTTGATAATAACCTCACCTGTGATACCGTTAACGGCAAGAATATCACCATCTTTAACGATTTCAGTGATGTTGTTTGTACCCAATACTGCTGCAATTTCAAGTGTACGCGCCATGATAGCTGAGTGGCTTGTACGTCCACCAATGTTGGTTACAAAAGCTTTTACAAAGTTTTTGTCCAATTGAGCTGTATCTGAAGGAGTCAAGTCATGCGCAATCACAATCACTTCTTCATTGATAGAAGCTGGGTTTGGTAATTTTTTACCAAGTAGGTTTGCCAATACACGTTTTGTCACGTCGCGGATATCCGCAGCGCGTTCTTGCATGTATGGGTTGTCTTCCATGCCTTCAAAGATAGTGATAAACATGTCTGTTACTTCTTTCAGACCTGCTTCTGCATTCACTTTCTTCGCACGGATTGTTTCCTTGATTTGGCTGATCATTTCTGGGTCAGCAAGAACCATTAAGTGAGCGTCAAAAACTTGAGCTGCTTCTTCACCGAGCGTACCTACTGCTTTCTCACGAATAACAGAAAGCTCGTCTTGTGATGCTTGTAGAGCGGCATCAAGGCGAGCTTCTTCTGCGTTTGTATCTTCGACTGTAATAGTCTCAAATGACAAATCCGGTTGAACGAGTAGATATGCTTTTGCAACTGCAACACCATCAGATGCTGCGATTCCTTTAAGCATTTCTGTCATTTTCCTTATGCCAATCCTTCTTTTTCCATAGTTTCAGTGATAGCAGCGATTGCATCGTCAGCATCTGCACCTTCAGCTGAAATTGTAACGTCAGCACCTTGGCCAACACCAAGACTCATAACACCCATGATAGATTTAAGGTTTACTGATTTACCTTTGTATTCAAGAGTGATATCTGAAGCAAATTTGCTAGCTGTTTGAACCAACAATGTTGCTGGACGTGCGTGAATACCTGTTTCTGCCACTACGTGGAAATCTTTAGAAGCCATAGTTTGACTCTCCTTTAGTTATTTCTTTTTTGGATTATATGTGATAACCCTTACAAGACTGTATTATATCACCTTCTAGATTATTTTTCAAGTGTTTTATGGACTTTCTTCTATTTCCTTTCAGATAACTTGCTGAAAATCTTCTATTTATCTTACCAATATACAGTATATAGTTTTTTTGTTTTGATAAACTTTGATAGTTCAATGAAAACCCAATTTTACACTCTGACAAAACACTATATCTTGTGCTTTGTTTTTGAAACTGTAACTTTTTAGCACAAGATTTAGTTTAAAAAGTTTGACAAAGTTTTTTTTTCTGATATACTAAGAAAGTAATCAATTTTGAAAGAGGAGTTACGAAAATGGTAACCGTTTATTCTAAAAACAACTGTGTCCAATGTAAGATGACCAAGCGTTTCTTGGACAGCAACAATGTCGCTTATCGTGAGATCAATCTCGACGAGCAACCAGAGTACATCGATCAAGTTAAAGAGCTCGGTTTCAGCGCTGCTCCTGTTATCCAAACACCAACTGAAGTCTTTTCAGGCTTCCAACCAGGAAAACTGAAACAATTAGCATAATCTTAGTACATCATCCAGAAGAGATTGCTTCTAGGGCTAACTTAGAGGCCTTTCTTTTGTAATTAGATAAAGGAAATTTTATGGGATTAAAACATCTTGAGGACGTAACTTACTTCCGTCTCAATAACGAAATTAACCGTCCTGTCAATGGACAAATCATGCTTCATAAAGATAAGGAAGCCTTGGATGCCTTCTTTAAAGAAAATGTGGTTCCAAATACCATGGTTTTTGATTCAATTACTGATAAAATCAACTACCTCGTTGAACACAACTACATTGAAACTGCATTTCTTAAGAAATACCGTCCAGAGTTTTTGGAAGAATTGCATCAATTTATCAAGGATCAAAACTTCCAATTCAAGTCATTCATGGCTGCCTACAAATTTTACAACCAGTATGCCTTGAAGACTAATGACGGTGAATATTACCTTGAAAGTATGGAAGACCGTGTCTTCTTTAATGCACTTTACTTTGCTGACGGGGATGAAGCAATTGCGACTGATATTGCCAATGAAATCATCCACCAACGTTACCAACCAGCTACCCCTTCCTTTTTGAATGCTGGTCGGGCTCGTCGTGGGGAGTTGGTATCTTGTTTCTTGATTCAAGTAACTGATGACATGAACTCTATCGGACGTTCCATCAACTCTGCTCTTCAACTTTCACGTATCGGTGGTGGTGTGGGAATTTCCCTCAGCAACCTTCGTGAAGCGGGTGCACCTATCAAAGGTTATGAAGGAGCAGCTTCTGGTGTCGTTCCAGTTATGAAACTCTTCGAAGACAGTTTCTCCTACTCAAACCAACTTGGTCAGCGTCAAGGTGCTGGGGTTGTCTACCTCAATGTCTTTCACCCAGATATCATCGCCTTCCTTTCAACTAAGAAAGAAAATGCCGATGAAAAGGTTCGTGTTAAGACCCTCTCACTTGGAGTTGTGGTGCCCGATAAATTCTACGAATTAGCTCGTAAAAATGAAGAAATGTATCTCTTTAGCCCTTACTCTGTAGAGCTTGAATACGGTGTGCCATTCAACTACATCGACATCACTGAAAAATATGATGAATTGGTCGCAAATCCAAACATCCGCAAGACAAAAATCAAGGCGCGTGATTTGGAAACTGAAATCTCTAAATTGCAACAAGAATCTGGTTACCCTTATGTAGTCAACATTGATACAGCCAACCGTGCTAATCCAGTAGATGGTAAGATTATCATGAGTAACTTGTGTTCTGAGATTCTTCAAGTTCAAGAACCAAGCTTGATCAACGATGCTCAAGAATTCCTTCAAATGGGAACGGACGTTTCATGTAACCTTGGATCAACCAACGTGGTCAACATGATGACGTCACCTGACTTTGGTCGTTCTATCCGTGCGATGGTTCGTGCCCTTACTTTCGTTACAGATAGTTCACACATCGTAGCTGTCCCTACTATTGACCACGGAAACAGTTTAGCTCACACCTTTGGTCTTGGTGCTATGGGACTTCATAGCTACCTTGCTCAACAACTCATCGAATATGGATCACCTGAGTCAATTGAATTTACAAGCATCTACTTTATGCTTATGAACTACTGGACCTTGGTAGAATCTAATAACATCGCGCGTGAACGCGGTATCACCTTCCACAACTTTGAAAAATCAGACTATGCTAACGGAAGCTACTTTGACAAGTATGTGACAGGCGAGTTTGTTCCAAAATCAGACCGTGTCAAAGAACTCTTCAAAGACGTCTTTATCCCAAGTGCTGCTGATTGGACTGAACTTCGCGAAAAGGTTCAAGCAGATGGACTTTACCATCAAAACCGTCTAGCTGTTGCTCCAAATGGTTCTATCAGCTACATCAACGACGTTTCTGCTTCTATCCACCCGATTACACAACGTATCGAAGAACGTCAAGAGAAGAAAATCGGTAAAATCTACTATCCAGCTGCAGGCTTGTCTACAGATACCATTCCTTACTACACTTCTGCTTATGACATGGATATGCGTAAAGTGATTGATGTTTACGCTGCTGCGACTGAGCACGTGGACCAAGGGCTTTCACTCACTCTCTTCATGCGTAGCGACATTCCAAAAGGTCTTTACGAATGGAAGAAAGAAAACAAACAAACGACACGTGACTTGTCAATCCTTCGTAACTATGCCTTTAACAAGGGTATCAAGTCTATCTACTACGTCCGTACCTTTACAGACGACGGTGGAGAAGTCGGTGCTAACCAATGTGAAAGTTGTGTGATTTAATTTTTATCTGAGGCAACCACATTTTCTCAGACTACTGATTAAGTTACCCACCAGAAAAAACTTGATAAGTATCTTAAATACTATGAAAAACTAAAAAGTCGGGCTTCCGACTTTTTGTGCGATACTCTTCTCAGACTATGATAAAATAGAGAGGATTTGACAATCGCATTATTACATACAGAAAGAGATTTCAAATGGAAACTTACTACAAAGCCATTAACTGGAATGCCATCGAAGATGTCATCGACAAATCAACTTGGGAAAAACTGACGGAGCAATTCTGGCTCGATACGCGTATCCCCTTGTCAAATGACCTAGACGACTGGAGAAAACTATCAAACAAAGAAAAAGACTTGGTTGGAAAAGTCTTTGGTGGTTTGACCCTTTTGGATACCATGCAATCTGAAACAGGGGTTCAGGCGCTTCGCTCAGACATCCGTACACCGCATGAAGAAGCTGTTTTTAACAACATCCAATTTATGGAATCTGTCCACGCAAAATCTTACTCTTCTATCTTTTCAACCTTGAATACCAAGGCTGAAATCGAAGAAATCTTTGAATGGACCAACACTAACCCCTACCTACAAAGAAAAGCGGAAATTATCAATGAAATCTATCTCAATGGTAGCCCACTAGAAAAGAAAGTTGCCAGTGTTTTCCTTGAAACCTTCCTCTTCTACTCTGGTTTCTTTACGCCCCTCTACTATCTCGGTAACAACAAACTGGCCAACGTTGCGGAAATCATCAAACTGATCATTCGTGATGAGTCTGTTCACGGAACTTATATTGGTTACAAATTCCAACTTGGTTTCAACGAATTGCCTGAAGAAGAGCAAGAAAAACTTAAAGAATGGATGTACGACCTGCTCTACACTCTCTACGAGAACGAAGAGGGCTATACAGAAAGCCTCTATGACGGTGTTGGCTGGACTGAGGAAGTAAAAACCTTCCTTCGCTACAATGCAAATAAGGCCCTTATGAACCTAGGACAAGATCCACTCTTCCCAGATTCAGCTGATGATGTCAATCCTATCGTCATGAACGGTATTTCAACAGGAACTTCTAACCACGACTTCTTCTCTCAAGTCGGAAATGGTTACCTCCTTGGTGAAGTTGAAGCCATGCAAGACGAGGATTACAACTACGGTTTAGACTAATTTGACCAAACATTCAAAATATCATGGTTTGTTTAAAACAACCATGATATTTTTGTTTTTGTTTTGTTTTGTTTTTTTCTATTTGATTGATTGAGCGTTTTATGGTAAGATAATAATAGTAGAAATCGAGGTGATAAGGATGCTAAAGCAAGAAAAACTAGATAGTATTCTAGAAGCAGTAAACACAAAAGGCACTATTACTGTAAAAGAGATTATGGAGAGTCTTGATGTGTCAGATATGACAGCTCGCCGCTATTTACAAGAATTGGCAGATAAGGATTTGCTGGTTCGTGTGCATGGTGGTGCTGAAAAACTTCGTACAGGTTCTCTCTTAAACAACGAACGCTCAAACGTCGAAAAACAAGGCTTGCAGATTGCTGAAAAACAAGAAATTAGCCGTTTTGCAGGTCATTTGATTGACGAAGGTGAAACCATTTTTATCGGCCCAGGAACAACCTTGGAGTGTTTTGCTCGTGAGCTCCCTATTGATAACATTCGTGTCGTAACAAACAGTCTTCCTGTTTTTCTCATCCTAAACGAACGAAAACTAACAGATTTAATCTTAATTGGTGGAAATTATCGCTCTATCACGGGTGCTTTTGTAGGGACACTTACCTTACAGGATTTGACCAATCTTCAGTTTTCTAAAGCTTTTGTAAGCTGTAATGGTATTAAGGATAAGGCAATTGCTACTTTCAGTGAAGAAGAGGGCGAGGTACAACGAATCGCCTTGAACAATGCCAATAAAAAATACTTACTGGCAGACCACAGTAAGTTTAATAAGTTTGATTTTTATACTTTCTACAATATCTCAGAAATTGATACCATCGTTTCAGATGCCAAACTGAGTCAGGAGACATTTGAAGATCTGTCGAAACAAACAACCATTCTTTTATCAAAACCATAAAAATTCCCCTGCCTTTTGGTGGGGAATTTTTGTTGAATTTTATTCAATAAGTTGTGTCTCAGCTAGTTTCTTGTACCAGTGAGCTGATTTCTTTGGATAGCGATCCTGGGTTTCAAAATCAACATAGAAGAGACCGTAACGTTTTTCATAACCGTTTGACCATGAGAAGACGTCCATCAATGACCAGATAAAGTAGCCTTTGACGTTGGCTCCATCAGAGATTGCATCTGCAATCACTTCCATATGTTTCTTAACATAATCAATCCGCCCATCATCGTAGACTGTCCCATCCACAAACTCGTCTTTGTATCCGAGACCATTCTCTGTGATGTAGATTTTTTTGTAATTTGGGTAATCTTGTTTCACGCGCATGATTTGATCATACAAACCTTGAGGATAGATAATCCAATCCCAGTCCGTACGTGGGACATAGTCAGGCGCTACTCGACGTCCAACTCCCTTAATCTGATACTTAGAGCTTCCTTTTTCACCCTTACCGTTATGAATGATTTCTGTTTCGCCATCAAAGGCTTGCATCCAATCACTCATGTAGTAGTTAATTCCAAGGAAGTCGTTCAAGTCTTTTGCAGCTTCTAGGACTACGAAGTCTTCTTCACGCAAATCTAAGCTTCCACCATTGACTGCTAAGATATGGTTGACACCTTCCATGGTTTCTTCAGAATAGCGTCCTAGATAAGTCGCGTCTAGGATAAACTTGTTATGGATAATATCTTCTAACTCAGCTGCACGGACATCTGCAGGATTTTCAGGATCCAGAGGATACTTAATAGGCCGGGCGTGAACCACACCAATTTCACCTTTATAGCCTTTATCTTTATATAGCTTGACTGCACACGCATGCGACACCATCATATTGTGATGAGATTGGAAGACTTTGGCAAGGTCGTACTGAATACCTGGAGGGAATTTTCCAACCAAATACTGACCATCTCCTATCGGCCCAATTTCATTAAAGGTTGTCCAAAAGTTAACTTCAGGAAATTCTTCAAAACAGAAGGCTGCGTAGTCTACAAAGTGTTTAATGTTTTCACGGTTTAAGAAGTCTCCATTTGAATGTAGAGCTTCTGGCGTATCAAAGTGATGGAGGGTCACAAAGGGCTCAACATGCCGTTTGTGACATTCTGCAAATAGATTATGATAGAACTCAACCCCCTTGTCATTAACCTTCCCATAACCAGTTGGAAAGATACGTGACCAAGCGATTGAAATACGGATACCATTGACACCATACTCTTCTGCTAGTTTGAGTTCAACTGGGTATTTTTGGTAGAAATATCTGGCAGATTACTATCCTTGTACCTTTCTTGTGTTAGAGCTTGGTAAGAGCAGTAAATATGATCTGTCAAGATTACGTAGAGATACTCTTGAATCGGATAATGATATTTCTTTGATAGCTTATCAATGATTTCATAAGTCACTGTGATAAAATCAAGCGGAACATCTTTGAGAAGAGCCATAAAGTTTTCTCTGGACTCTTCTGTGTTCATCCGAAAGATTTTCTCAACCTGATTTTCAGCAATTAAGTCCCCTTTCTTCTTTCCAAATGCAATCCCTTTACCAATCACAATCACTTCTTCTCCTTTGTCGTTTCTGACAAGCGAGACATTGTGATTCATTGGATTTAGAATTCGATACATGGCAACCTCCTTTTATATCTTAAAGGTATATGAGTACAAAAAAGACCACAAATGAGCTTAGAAAATTCACTATTTTCTAATTCATCTGTGATCATGCCTAATATTACTTAGTAACACTCACTACTATTAAATTATGGTTTAATTATACCACCAAGATAAAAGATTGTAAACACTCTCAATCACAAAAATTCTATTTTTAGACGAAAATGATCAAACGGTCCAATTATTATTTTACACACGTTCAGTCCATGAAGTCGCTGTGGTTTGAAGAACTTTGTTAAGTTCGTCAATGTTCTCAAATCCAGTTGTGCGTAGCCATTCACGAGCTGCTGCTTCACCATCTTTGATGTAAGCTTCAACTGATCCAGCCCATGTTGCACGGCCACAAAGAACTCCGTTGAAGTTTGCGCCTGATTCATGGGCAAATACAAGAGTATCTTGGAAGAGTTTAGCTGATACTCCCGCACTCAAGTAGATGTATGGCAAGTTCGTTGCTTCGTCTTGAGCTTTGAAAAAGGCTGCTGCTTCTTCGCGTGTGTAAACTACTTCACCTTCAGCGAAGCCTTCAACATATTTAATGTTAACTGGAACTTCAACTTTCAAAACATCGATGTTGAAGCGTGGGTTTGAGAAGACCTTCATAGCACCGATAACCTTGTGTGGTTTCACTTTGGCATATTCTGCAGAACCTGCGTCAGAGATTTTTTCATCGTAAGCCAAGATTTCAAGGAAGAATGGAATGCCTTCTGCCACACACTCTGAACCGATGCGTTCGATGTAGGCTTGTTTTTGTTGGTTGAGTTCGTCAGTGCTGTCTACGTCATAGTAAAGCAAGAATTTGACAGCGTCAGCGCCTTGTTCCTTGATGCGTTTTGCAGACCAAACATCCAAGCAGTCAGGCAAGCGTTTGGTGCTTGTTGTGTCGTAACCAGTTTTTTCATAAGCAAGGAGAAGACCAGCATTTGGATCAAGCGCTTTTGTAGCTGGAAGACCATACTCAGGGTCAAGGAGCATAGATGAGGCGTATTTTGTCAATTCATCAGCCACCAACACTTTAAGTTCTTCCATTTGAGCAACTGTTGGTTCTTCCGTTTGGTATTGAGCCATGAGGCGTTTCAAAGC